>CAZWZR010000064.1:0-8228 GCA_964638365.1 uncultured Thermotogae bacterium
CGTCCGTTAGAGCTTTATCAAACTCCGCCCGGCAAACACCCAACCTTCGCCAGCTTGCAACGAGGCCTCAGTTGAATAACATTTTTTCACTTACTCCGTTCCGGCCCATCAAAAAGCAATAGAAGTGAATCGGTACCGGCGGATCAAACTTCAATTAGCCACTGCAGGTGATCGAGAGGATGGCAGAGGCGGAATCCCGGGCAAAAGCATGGTTAATGGCAATCAGGCCCCAGACGCTTCCGGCCGCAGCCGGTCCGGTAATCGTTGGAACCGCGCTCGCCCTGGATTCCGGTAACTTCGCGCCGCTGGCTGCCGGGCTGGCGCTTATTGGGGCGGAACTGATTCAGATAGGAACGAACCTGGCAAACGATTATTTTGACGCCGTGAAAGGGGCCGACACCGAGGACCGCGAGGGCTACACTCGGGTGACTCAGTCCGGCCTCATTTCTCCACCAGCTGTAAAGTTCGCCACGGCAGTGGCATACGGTCTCTCCGCAGCGGCCGGAGCTTATCTCGTCTATCTCGGTGGCCTTCCGATCCTGCTGGTCGGAATAGCAAGTATAGTCAGCGGTCTGGCTTACACTGGAGGTCCGCTCCCGTTTGGTTATTACGGTCTTGGGGATCCGTTCGTTTTCATCTTTTTCGGAATAATAGCCGTAACCGGTACTTACTACGTTCAAGCGGTACAACACGCCGGAATGATCTTCCCGCTTACCATCCCGCAGGGGACCATAACGGGAACGGTCCTCGTAGCGAGCCTGCCGATGGCAGCCCTTTCGACGGCAATTCTGGTAGTAAATAATCTCAGGGATATCGAGACCGACCGGGAGACCGGGAAGATAACTCTCGCGGTCAGGCTGGGCCGCCGCGGGACGAGGGTGGAGTACCTGATGTTATTGCTTTTGGCCTATCTGGTGCCTTTTTACCTACTCTATTCCGGGCGGACGGGGGTAGCCATACTGCTCCCGCTGGCAAGCTTGCCTTACGCCTTCCAAACCTGGAACCGGGTCAGGGAAAACTCGGGAGGAGCTGAATTAAATCACGCTCTTGAAGCTACTGGCAAGTTGCTGGTTCTTTTTGCTCTGCTTTTCTCGCTCGGGCTGATCATTTAAAAGGCCCGATCTCTCGTCTGGTTGCCTTTTAAATATAAACCCCCAGCTGAACGAGGGGAACTTTTTAACCTGAGTTCGGTCCTTTGTCGAAGTACCAGTAATGGTCCCGGTGCTGATAAGGAACCTGATCTGGCAGGCAAAGTAGCGAGTAGAGTCAGATGAGAGGGCGTTAATAGAAAGGCTGATCCCAAAGTCAAGGGTATGAGGTACTTGACTATCTACCCCCACTTTGCCCAAATTATTGCGAAAAACCCGATGACCCTCATTGGCTGGATCACTTCCAGCTTGAGACTCCGGTTTCTCCTCTTCTGTATTGTTCTCTCCTGCTCGCTTTTCTGGGTATCGAATAGTTCATCGGATTTCAAGATTCTCTAGATCATGTGGGCCATCTTCATCGTAGAGGATCCGATGGCCACCACCCACCTTTTCTTTTTGAGTTGCTTCTGGTGGCTATTGCCGCAGAAAACTCCCCGAGCCCTCCACTGTAGTGAGTTCGTCGGGGTCAACCTCTGGTATCTATATTTTATTCTCCACTTCAGTAGCAAATCTGCAAAAATACATAAGAACTTTATGCTACTCTACACAAAATCCACACATTTTCTCTATACGTACCTCACATCGAAGAGCTATAGTTAAATTGAATCATCGCAGAATAAAGCCAAAACCAAATATAAGGAGTGAATTAACATGACAAAGATTTCCAGATTTTTCGAGAACAGGATCGTACTAGCTGCTCTTTTAACTTTAGTCGTCGGAACGTTAATGATCGGAGGACCGGTAACTGTTACCAGAGCAGCTACGGAAGAGCCGTATGGAGCTCAAAACCTGTCCCCGGATCAGGAAAGTTACACCCTGGAGGAGATGCTGACTTATGCTATCCAGGATGAGTACAAGGCCCGTGCGGAATACGAACTGATTATTGAAGAAATGGATGGCGGTCGACCCTTTACTAACATCATTCAGTCCGAAGAGACTCACATTTCATTTCTGGAACCGCTCTTCGAATCACACGGCTTCGAGCTGCCTGAAGACCAAGCAAGCGAATACGTGGTATTGCCCGATACCATAGATGAAGCCCTGGAAATTGGTGTCCAGGCGGAAATCGAAAACATAGATATGTACGAGAAGTTCTTGGGCCAGGATCTACCGGAAAACGTGGAAAGCGTATTCGAGCGGTTGAAGAACGCCTCTCAAAATCACCTGGAAGCCTTCGAACGTTCACTTGAAGGCGGCGGTAGAAGAGACCGCGGCAGAGGTCCCAGAGGCCCCGATAACGACCGCGGCGGCGGACATGGTCAAGGTCCGGGATCCGGCCGCAGGGGTCAAGGCTAAAGCCTTTTAAACCCCCAAAAAGAAGTTCGATATTTGGTGCTACAACCGGCGGGGTGTAGGTGCCCCGCCGTTTTGCTTTCAAAGTATTGCTGAAAGTGTTTTAGCTTCAGGGTTTGTGGACTTATCTTTCCTGGGTAGTTAAAAAGCAATTACGAGTTATATTTATGTTCAACTTGCGTAATATAACCCCGTATTTGTGGCAACTCTTTTTCGCCCGGAATCTACAGGACTTAGTAATAAGTGTTTTCAGGGGAAGCAGGGATAAGTGTGCGGAGGCCAGGCTCGATAAGTCAAAGTTAATGACCGTAAGTACATTAAGCTCTCTTCTTCTGGTGAATGTCTAGCCCAATTTGTGTTGAATTGATCGTCATTGAGTGGTCCGATATAACTAAGTTGGCAGGGATCGTACCGTCCAGTAGTTATTTCCGTATTGCTTTGGCCGACACCGGGTATCAGGGAACGGAAGCAACCGGAATTACCTGTATTTCCTGAAGATTGGGAATCCGAAATTCCTCTTGCTCGTAGAGACCTTTTTCATCAAAGCGGCAGGTGAAACATGCACAAAATACTGATAATAGAGGACGAAGGGCGGATTGTTCGATTGATCCGAGATTACCTCGAAAAAGAAGGGTATAAAGTCGTTGACGCCCGGGACGGAGAAGAAGGGCTTGTCGCTTTCCAGCGCCAGGATCCGGCTTTGATAATTCTTGACCTGATGCTGCCGGAGAAGGGTGGTCTGGAAGTCGCAAAGGAGATCAGGCAGGAATCGGAGGTACCGATAATCATGCTCACGGCGAAGACGGAAGAGGCAGACAGGGTAACTGGACTCGAAATTGGTGCCGACGATTACGTGACGAAGCCTTTCAGCCTGCGGGAACTGGCAGCTCGAATTAAGGCCGTTCTGCGGCGCTCCAAAGGTGATCTTGGACGTCAGGACCTGATACACCGCGGTAAACTGACGATTGATACGGAATCCCATCAAGTGAAGTTTGATGGCAAAGAGCTGGACCTGACCCCAACTGAATTTGACCTGCTCGCCGCTCTGGCCCGTAAACCCGGCCGTGCCTTTACCCGGAAGAACCTGCTGGAGGAGATCGGTCACTTTCCGGGGGAAGGGGTCAAGCGAAAAATCGATACTCACGTCAAAAATTTAAGAAAGAAACTTTCCGAATCGAGCGACCGGCCCCGGTTTATTGAAACCGTACACGGGGTAGGATACCGTTTCCGGAAGGAAGATAACGGATAGATTATGAAAAAGTTCTTCAGCTCGTTTCGGCTCAAGTTAGTGCTTTCCTTGTTTTTAATCGTGGCTGTCGTACTTGGTTCGCTCTACTACGTAGTTAACCGTACCACGCAGAGGGAATTTCGGGATTACGTGGTTCGAGGGCAAAGCAGCCAGCTGAAGGGCATCAGAGAAACCCTAATCAGTTACTACCAGAAAAACGGTTCCTGGGAGGGGGTCGACTCCGTTTTGAGAGAAAATGTAAGCTCTCAGTCCGGGAGAAACGGTCGAGGTCCCGGAGGCGCCGACACATCGGCTCCTGGTGGATTTCGGAACGCAGTACTGGCCGGTCCAGATGGTCGAGTCATTGCATCCTACGACGAAGAGGCCATTGGAAGAGAGCTACCGGAGGACCTCATCTCCCAGGGTGTAAGGATCGAAAGCGATGGACGGAGGATAGGGACTCTGCTTGCCGGTCCGCTCTTGACCGCAGAGCTCGACCACTCGGAACGGCGGTTCCTGGAGTCGGTAAGCCGAAGAATAATTTACGCCGGAGGGATCGGACTTGTTGTTGCATTACTGCTCGGCTGGTTGCTGGTAAGACAGTTGACCCGGCCACTGAACAAATTGACCAGAGCTACCAGGAAGGTGTCCGAAGGGGAGCTAGAACACAGGATTTCCATAGGGTCGAACGATGAGCTGGGGGAGCTGGCCGAATCTTTCAATAATATGATCGAGGAGCTCCAGGAGTCCGAGGAACTCCGGCGTCGCATGATCGGTGATATTGCCCACGAGCTGAGAACGCCGCTGACGGTTCTGAGCGGAGAAGTTGAGGCAATTCGTGAAGGCCTCTACGAACCAACGGACGAGAAGCTGGAAGAGATTCAGGAGGATATCAACCTACTCAACCGACTGGTCGAAGACCTGCGTGAGCTAACCCTGGCCGAAGCGGGCGAATTAAAGCTAAATAAAGGACCGGTTGACCTGGTCGAACTCGTCGAACGGGTCTCCCACAAGTTGAGCGAAGTCAGTAAAGAGTCCGGGGTAAAACTAAGAACGAACCTTCCCGATTCTCTGCCGGAAATCGATCTGGACCCGGACAGAGTTTCCCAGGTGATCAACAACATAGTCAAAAACGCCTTCCGCCATACCGAAACCGGGGAAGTTCGAATAAGTCTCGAGGACCGTCCGGAGGAAGTTGCGCTGGAGGTCTCCGATACCGGCGAGGGCATCCCGGCAGAAAGGCTTGATCACGTTTTTGACCGGTTTTACCGGGCGGATAGTTCTCGTTCTACCAGGAGCAGTACCGGCCTGGGGCTCTCCATTGCCAAAGAGCTGGTGGAAGCACATGGGGGAGAGATCTGGATTAACTCCGAGGTTGGCGAAGGAACCACAGTTGGTTTCTCCCTGCCCAAAGAGACAGAAGTCTAGCTCTTTCACCCCCCTGCGAGATTAAACTTTTTGATTTAATAATCTCCTATGAAAGACACAGAAGAGAATCAGCTGGAAGTCAAAGAGACCTATCCCGACTTTCTCTCCATACATCCATCAGCTCTGGAGTACGCAAGCTACGATTCCAAGTTAAATAGGAAATCCTGATTATGAGGGAATCTAGCCAGGGAGTTTCCACCCCCCTGGCCAGAAGCTAGATCTGCAGGTAGCGTAATTTATATCTAAAAGACCAGCCCCCTTTTTTACACCCCCCATGACTCAATAAAAATTGAAGTATATCCCCTGATCCAGGTACTTTAGTCTCTTGAAGTCGTGCCAGCAAGAACCCCGACCCCGTGGGTTAACCGTTTTATAGGCCAAACCCGGAATACAAAGCGTTGTGGATAAAGTACTTAGAAGGGTTTTTGTGGGCAATCGAGTTGTACCTGGGCGGATAAAGTAGTTATTATTGTTTGGCAGTTAATTTAAGAGATCAGAGGTGATAATATGATAATACAAAAGCCCTTTGGCTCTACCGGGCACGAGAGTTCCGTTGCTATATTTGGCGGTGCGGCCCTTGCAGAAGTCCGCCAGGAGGAAGCAAACCGGGTTCTGGAAACTTTACTGGAATACGGCGTTAATCACATCGACGTAGCTCCCGCTTACGGCGATGCCGAGCTTCGTATCGGCCCCTGGATGGACGATTACCGTCAGGATTTTTTTCTGGCGACGAAGATCCACGAGCGGGACTACGATGGAGCCCGTCGCCAAATCGAAAACTCTCTCTCCCGCCTTCGCACTGAGAGGCTGGACCTGTTGCAAATGCATAGCCTCACCAATGACGAGGCATGGGAAGAGGCCTTCTCTTCCGGTGGAGCAATGGAGGCGATGGTCGAGGCAAAAGAAGAAGGACTTGTTGACCACCTGGGCGTAACTGGTCATACCCTCAAAGCTCCGGAGGTCCATCTCCGCAGCCTCGAAGAGTACGATTTCGATTCGGTTTTGCTCCCCTGCAATTATCCGCTGATGAATAACCCGGAGTACGCCGCCAACTTCAATGAACTGATGGAGGTCTGCAGGAAAAGAAACGTCGCCGTTCAGGGGATCAAATCGGTAGCTCAGCGTCTCTGGCGAGACGAGGAGAGCCAGCACAGAGATACCTGGTATAAGCCACTCGAGAAAAAGGAGGCAGTTGAGAAAGCGGTCCACTGGGTTCTGGACGAAAAACCGGTGTTTATCCCGACTGCCGCGGATACCGATATACTTCCTCTGGTGCTGGAGGCCGCCAACGCTTTTGAACCCGGAGACGCGCCTTCGGAACACGAGATGGAACGACTCGTGGAGGGATCGGGCATGGAACCCCTCTGGCCCGGAGGTCTGCCAGGTGGTGAGTAGCCACGGGAACTCGGGGATTGTAGCTGGACGAGAAAGTTTCGGGCAGTTTAAGTGCGGGTAGTTTAAGTGATATTTTCTATTGAAGGGTCAATATCTTTTCGATCGTGAAGAAGCCGACCTTCCATGCCCCCTGCTACCGTCAGTATCTGCCCCGTCACGTGACTTGAGAGGCGATGAGATGAGAGGAATAAGATACTCCTGGCTACTTCTTCTGGCCTCGCGATCGATTTCAGCGATCTGGTCTGTATCGAATCCTTTACTGATTCCGGGTCCCGAATCTCTGGCTCGGCCATCTCGGTTTTCGTCCAGCCAGGACAGACCGCGTTCACTCTCCCTTCCGATGCCACCCGGACTATTTCGTTTTTCAGCGATCTCGTTAGCCCGTAAGTGATAGCCGCTTTGGCAGCGGAGTAATCGGCGTGATTTTCTTCCCCAAATACCGCCGCCGTAGAACCTACTATGACCAGAGAAGCTCTATCTAACTCCGAGTCCCGAAGAATTCGAAGGTATTCTCTGCTACAGAGGAATACGGATGTCTGGTCCGTTTTCACGGTGTTCTCCCACCGTTCCAGCGACATGTTATGGATCGGTACCGATTCTTCGGGCCAGATTCCGGCGTTAGCTACGACGGCATCCGGAGGTCCGTGACTGGAGGTTATCTCTCTGAAAGTTCTTTCCGTATCAGTCGGTTCAGTCAGGTCAGCCCGATGAGTTGTATGTTCTCCGGGCAGGTCCTGAGCCAGTTCCTCCAGCCTTTCCATTTGAGTATGTCCGTGAAGAGCCAGTTCGGCTCCTTCTTGAGCGAATTCCCTGGCTATGGCCCTCCCTATTCCTCCCGAGGCTCCAGTTATCACTACTGTCTTATGCTTTAGACCCGTGTCCATTTGACACCCCACTGTCGATTAAGTCTTTGGCTCACATTATAAAAGTTCAAACGGCTGGTCCAAATTGTACCAGAGCTTCGAGCAAAACCTTAACAATCTGCAGGAGATGGGACTTTCGGTAGAAATAACTCTCCCAGTCCGGGGTCTGACGGTTTGAAGGGGGCCTATACTCCCTGTTGGTCCTCCTAAACTATCAAATAGGTATAAATGTGAAAGAATTTTCTAGCGCAAACCACCTTATCGTTTCTACCCGGAGTCGGGTTTGTTTATCGTCACCTGACCTATCATGTTTTTGGCCTCGAACTCCATGGTTTGATCTCCCTGATGAATGTCTCCCTCCGAATTTAGCCTCGATAGCAGGGATTCGGATTTCAGTTCTACTCTGTAGTTTTCGGGAAGAGTAATCTTTACGTCGCCGATCCCGTTGCTTGCCTCGAATTGATTGAGAGATGTTATACTCAGGGAAACATCGCCGATGAAGTCCTTCAATTCCATTTTATCCGAAGCAAACCTTTCTCCTTCTAGGCTACCGACGAAATCCTTCATCGTGACGATTTCCAGCCTCTGGCTCAGGTTCAGGCTAACGTCCCCCACTGTATCCTTGATTGTGAGGGTTTTAAGTTGCTGTTCTTTTCCTACTTTGAGGGTCAGCTCGCCGTTTTTGTACTCCTTACATCCGCTATTGCATTCAAATAGGACTTTATCATCCGTTTTGTTTGTGGACACGGGGAGGTTGGTGGAAACCTCGGTCTTTTCTCCATCGGTTTCGGACAAAACGATTTTTGCCGCTATATCACTGATTTCTAACTGGGGAGCTTCGTACTTCCCCATGGTCCGGACTTCACCTGCCGT
>CAZWZR010000065.1:0-8199 GCA_964638365.1 uncultured Thermotogae bacterium
TGAGTTTAATCCAGATAAACCCCAGCGTAGAGAAACATTTAAATAGACGATAGCCGGGGTTATCGAACCCCGGTGTCGAATTCGGTCGAAGTGTTGGCCAATTCCCTTTGGTAAGGAGCAGTTGAGGTTGACCAAAGCACAGAAACTGAGGTTTAAACCGGCCATCACAGCGGGGCTGGAAAGCCCCGCCTATCGAAGAATTGTAGTGGTGAAAGAATTGAGAACTAACTAATCGATTCTTTCACCAACCTGGAGGTCACGAAGTAACTGACCGGTAGACTCCGGCGAGGGGTCCGATTACCTGAGATTGAGCCTCGGTGAGTGAGTTCGAGTTTTCGAAGAAGCTAGATTTTTGTTTGAAATAGTTTTGTTATAAGCCCCACCCGGAAGGGCGTGGAAATTGACTTACTTTAAAAGATTTAAAATTTAACTTGATATTAACTTTTAATTAAATATCATTCCTTTAACGAAAATAGTTGGCTTTTACATGTGGAGCGGCAAACGAGGTGATTATCATGTCCGCCACTTCCGAAAATGCTCAAGTTAATGGGGGCGATTCCGGGTTCAGGCGATTACGGTTCTACAATTTCGGTATGGGAGTCCTGCATCTGATTCAGGGGGTTCTGATGGTTATTCTGAGCAGTGACTTTTCACTGCCCATCAGCACGCTTTACCTGAGATTCAACACCGAGACGACTTCTTTGACCCAGAACCTACAGACGATTGGGAATCTTCGGCTCGGGCCGATGGTAGCAGCGTTTCTTTTGATCTCTTCTCTGGCTCACTTTTTCGTTTCCACGGTTGGGTTCAGTATTTACAAGAGCGACTTAAAGAAGGGTTTAAACAGAGCCCGGTGGTACGAATACTCGATTTCCGCCTCCGTCATGATCGTGGTTATATCGATGCTGGTTGGAGTATACGACCTTTCCACGCTAATTCTGATATTCTTTGCCAACGCTTCGATGATAGTATTTGGCATGGTCCAGGAACTATATACAAGCCCGGGAGGGGAGGTCGACTGGAGACCGTTCATCTGGGGGAGCATCATGGGGTTAATACCATGGGTGGTCATAGCGCTCTACCTCTTCGGGACGGAATCGACGGCCGGAACGTCCGTGCCAAACTTCGTTTACGGGATTTTTGCCTCCATATTTGTCTTCTTCAACGTCTTCGCAATCAATATGGTACTGCAGTACAAAGAGGTCGGCCCCTGGGAGGATTACTTATTTGGTGAGCGCGTATACGTCTTGCTGAGCCTCTTCGCCAAGAGCGCCCTTGCGTGGCAGGTATTTGCGGGCACGCTTCGGCCAATGTAGGCCAATAACCTGGTCCGGAGTATTTGTAAGCCGTGATTTCATCCTTATAATTATACTGTTGCGGGCATAGCTCAGTGGTAGAGCGACAGCTTCCCATGCTGTAAGTCGCGGGTTCAAATCCCGTTGCCCGCTCTAGTTAATTTATCTTCCGCTAACCGGGGGCCCAACGTGGATAACTCTTCTGAAAAGGGTCTGTTTCAGTTGGATTTAGAGGAGATATCGGGTAAAGTCCGGAATTGTACGAAGTGCAGGCTATCAGAAAATAGAACCAAGGCAGTCCCCGGTGAGGGTGATAGCGAGTCCGACCTCCTCTTCGTCGGTGAAGGACCGGGAAGGCAGGAGGACCAGCAGGGGAGACCTTTTGTCGGAAGAGCGGGCAATAAGCTGACGGATATACTGAGTTCCGTTTCACTGGAGCGGAGCGGAGTATACATAACCAACATAGTAAAATGCCGCCCCCCGGAAAACCGAACGCCTAAATCGGACGAGATAGAAGCATGCACTCCCTATCTGGAGGCTCAAATAGCCGAAATCAATCCTTCTGTTATAGTTACGCTTGGCAACACGGCGACCAAAACCTTGCTGGATAAAGACGAAGGTATAACTTCTATGAGGGGGAAATTCTACGGCTGGCGTGGAGAAATACAGGTATTCCCGATGTTCCATCCGAGTTACCTCCTCCGTAATCCATCAAAAGAAAAGGGAAGTCCAAAATATCAGACATGGCAGGACATAAAGAAAGTAAAGGAAGCTTTGACTACGAACTAGATACCGATTCGGACCTGTCTCACTCCGAGAAAAAACAAAGTGTCAGTGATCTTCTCGAACAGGGAAAGGAGCTAAGAGAACGGGAAGAGTACGAGGAAGGTATAGATACTTTACTGGAAGCACTGGAACTGGGAGTGGACAAAGACGAGGTCTATTACAGGCTGGGGAATACCTTCTACGATGCCGGGGACCTGGACCGGGCCGAGTATTCCTACGAACGTGCAGTAGAGGAAAACGAGAAGCACGTAAACGCCCAGCACAACCTGGCAGTGGTCTACAAGGATCAGGGGAAAATAGATAAATCCATCAAACAAAGGAAAAAGGCAAACAAAATCGAGATGAAAAACCCCAAAGACCCGGATCTCTCGGAAGAAGGGAAAAGTTTCGCCAGGCGGTTTGCCCTCAAACTTTTCTTCTTTTTAACTCTGGGAATCACGGGCATCGGGGGTCTCATTTACCTGGTTTCACGGTTCTTTTTCTAAGCTCCCCAAAAAAATAAGATA
Source organism: uncultured Thermotogae bacterium (assembly GCA_964638365.1). Classification (GTDB taxonomy): domain Bacteria; phylum Bipolaricaulota; class Bipolaricaulia; order M55B111; family M55B111; genus JAGXLP01. Next base: position 2,588 of record CAZWZR010000065.1, read on the forward strand.
TCGATCAATTAATAAAGTTGTCGGTATACCAAATAGTTCCTGTAAACCGCCTTCACGTAGTTTTCCGTGCTCCCCTGAGGGATCCGTTCGAGAAATAGATCGACGTCGCCAACCCCGATATCTTCCCTCCATCGGCTCAGATTGCCCGGTCCGCCGTGGTAAGCAACCAGCCCTAGCCGGATGTTGCCGGAGCCGGAAACCTGTTTATTCACGTAGTAACTCCCAAATTCCACGGCTGTCTGCGGGTCAAACAGGTCGTCGAACTGGAAATCCGTATCTCCCAGATCGTTTGCAATCCCTCGGGCGGTGGACGGAATTACCTGCATCAGACCACCCGCCTTTGCCGTCGAGTAGGCATCTCTGTCGAAGGCGCTCTCCTGTCTTATCACCCCGTAAATTAATTCTTCCGGCAGCCCGAACTTCCCGGCAACTCTTTCGACAGCGTCCGAAAAGTAAGTGGGATAAGCCGCTTTGACAACTTCGACCGGTGGTCGCCGGTTATTATCGTAGTACCAACCCATCAATTCGACAGCCGACTTCAATGATTCCCTGTAGTTCCCGGCTGATCTCTCCCACTGAAACTTCAGGTAGAGGTAGTCTTTCTTAGGTATACTTGCCGCGAGACGTTCCAGTCTATTCAAAGCCAGCGTCACTAATCCGTGTTCCTCAAGCGAAATCGCTAGTTCGAATTGGGCAAGCGTGGATGTCGGAATATCCCCCTCCAGGACGCGTTGTTCTACCTGAGCCGGTCCAATCTCTCGAGAACTCCACGTCTCGCTCACCCGGAAGTTGTCCCGGGACCAGCCCTTTTGACCAGCCAGCAGTGAGTAATAATCAGTCGGATGGTTTTCCTGGAAAGTCATTACACGAAGATAGCTTCCCGGTTCGACGTCAGGGCTGGCGATTCTGGCCTTTCTCCGCCAGAAGAGAAACTTCGGCGGAACGTTCTCGTAATAGGATTCGACCAGTCCCAGATAGTCGAGCGCCAGTCTATAACTTCCCGCTTCGTAGCTTTTGAAGAACAGCCTCCAGGTCGCGCTACGCACAGCCCTCCGGGTAAGGCGGCTGCGATATCTTTCCAGGGCTCTGTCAAGAGTGGTGAGGTCCGCGTCCTCCGTCTCCTCTTCAAAAGCTCTCCTGGCAGCCAGTTTGCCGAAGTAAGTGTCTGGAAATCTCTCGTGAACCTCCAGGAGGTTATTAGTTAGGTTGTAATCGTCTTCGACCCCGTTTTTCGTGAGCGCGAAGTAGTACCTGCCTTTTGCTTCCATGGAGCGACTCGGAGCGGTCCTAAATAGCCTCTGAAAGGTCCAGAGGGCCTCTTCAGGGAAATCAAGCTTTACTCCATCCAGCCAGGCCAGCCGGAAATAGGCTCCGGGTTTCAGCTCCCTGCTTAGATCCCCAATGTAACGTAGCAGCAGTCCCCGGGCCCGCCGGTACTCCCTGTACCTGACCAGAGTCTCTATAAAGGCAAGGAAGTGCCGCTGCGATTCGAGATCGGAAAGCTCCAGGCGGTCAATTATTTCCTCAGTCCGGTCGAAAATACGGTCCCTCTCCCTGCCGATAAACCGCAGGTTTGAGGTTTCCATCAGGCTAATGGATAGCTCCAGAGCTTGGCGGAGCCTTTCCCTTTCCCGGGCAATTGAAAACCGAAGTTCCAGCAGTTTCTTCTCTTCCCGGGCGGTTTCGACGAAGTCCGAAGCGTTTCCAGCTACCTCCCCAGCCCGTTCGTTTCGTCCCAGCTCGTGCAGTATTTCGGCTTCGAGGTAATACCTTTCGAACTCCAGCACTTCTGCCGGTCCCCCGGCCTCAACTTCTTCAAGCAAGTTTAGAGCCCCACCCAAATCACCGAGACCAAGATAGGTGCGAGCGAGGAGATACCGGGAGTAGGATCCCAGCGGTCCGTCCTCCGGATAATCGGACAGTACTTCCTCCGCGGTCCCGTAGTTCCCCCGCTTCAGCGCTTCAACGGCTCCCGCAAGATCGGCCGAGGTTTCGACCGTCTGGGCGTTACCTGGCACCGGCTCCATGATCACTCCGAGCGCCAAAAAGAGAATCGTGATCGTTAAAGTTAGATTAATGGTACGCCTCATAAATTATCTCCTTCACCATCACATAGTCCTTTATGCACTATGGTATAATATATTTAATTCTGACTTCATTCAACTTTTCCAGTACACATTCGCCGGAGCGATATCAATTCACAACTCGAGAGCCGGAGAGTGAGGAAAGTAACTTACTGTCGAAAGAGAATATCCTCCTTTTTGAATAGAACTATCGACAGGTAGATGAAAAGCAACATCAGCGGAACTGTAGTGAGAAAAGTGGCACCTATATGAAGCGGGTCGATAATTCCGCCTATTAACTCCTTAAACGTCTCGAGAGAGTTCAATAACGGTATGAAATAGGCGGCATTTCCGAAGTCCAGACCTCCTGTCATCGATAAGATACCGGTGAGAACTACCAGCATGAGTACGGGCGTCTGATAGACGTTGGCCTCTTTCTGAGTCCGGGAAAATGATCCTATGCCGATCACTAAAGACGAAAGCAACCCCACTAGGGGTAATACGGTAAGTAACATGCTGACAAATATTCCAAACGTCAGGCTCTCCAGGGGTAGCTCTATTCCGAACAGGCCCAGACCGTAGACCAAACCGACGACGCTAAAGACCGCCGCCAGGGAAGCAACGAGAAATACCGTCATAAACTTCCCGAGGACTATTTCCTCCCGGGAAAGACGAGAGACGAGAAGAGTTGAGATCGTCTTTTTCTCCTTTTCCCCGGCGGTTATCTCGGCCCCGAGCCCCATGGCCGCGGTAATTATCGAAAGGATTACGAAGTAAGGAAGCATCATTTTCAGCATCTCTCCTCCGATCGCCGTCTGAGCGTCACCTGTACTGTTTACGTTTACTTCCATCGGAGGTGAAATCTCTTCGTAACTTATCCCCATCCCTTCCAGCTGCTGCCTCATCGACTCTTCCAGGTAATTCTCCAGAACCGTTCTAGTCCTGCTGATAGCTATCTCGGAGTCCTGGTCGTACTCCCGGTACGATATATCAAGCTCCAGCCCGGAAGATTCCCCGCCCCGAGCGATTAGAAGGACGTCACCTCGTTCTTCCTGATACGCCTGGCGGGCATTGGACTCGTCCTCGTAGAAAGTCGTCACCAGGTCGTCTTCGCCGCGAAACATCTCGGCAAGAACGGGTGAAGCTTCTCTGTTTTGATAGATTACCCGTGAAACGGTCCCTTCACCGCTCGTCACGCTTTGACTGGTAAACTGAAATATCAACCCGAGCATTACCGGGTAAAATATAAGTGGAAATACTATTACAAGAATGGCTGTCCGTCTATCCCTTATAGCCGCCCGGATCTCTTTTTTAAACAGAAGCCAGATATTTCTCATTTCATTTCGACCTCGGCCACGTTGAAGAAGAGGGACTCCAGGTCATCTTCCTCGTGCCTTTCCAGTAGCTGCTCCATCCCTCCGAAGGCCTTTACCTCTCCGTCGAAGAGAATTGCGACTTTATCACAAAGCTTTTCGGCAACGTGCATGATATGCGTTGAGAGGATAATGGTTTTGCCTTCTCGCTTAAACTCCTCTATGTAGTCGGTCACGGTCTTCGAAGTCATCAGATCCAGCCCCTGCGTTGGTTCGTCAAAAATCAAAACCGGGGGGTCGTGGATTATACTCCGGGCAAGAGAGAGTTTCTGCTTCATGCCAGTAGAGAGGTTATTTACCTTCCTGCCGAGAAACTCCCTCATGTCCAGTATATCAAACACCTCTTCGGCTCTCGGCTCGATCCTGTCCTCGGCGAGACCGTTTATCCTCGCAAAGAAATTTAAAGTCTCCCTGGGAGTAAGACGACCGTAAAGCCCCATCTCAGTGGCAAGATAGCCAATCGACTGACGGACCTGGAGCGGGTTTTCAACTACGTCCTTTCCTTCAACCACGGCCGTTCCGGAAGTGGGTTTTAGGATCGTAGAAATCATCCGGAGGGCCGTCGTCTTTCCCGCCCCGTTTGGACCCAGTATCCCCAGTACCTCTCCGGAAGTAGCTTCCAGGTTCATCTTCCGTACGGCAGTAATCGACTCCTTCCTGTTCAGATCGAACTTCTTCGTCAGATCTACCGTCCTGACCTTTATCTGTTTGGAGCTCAATTTATAGTTTCCTTCCCCAAATATCCAGCCAGCGGATCCGGCAGGTCTATAGAGCCGTCTTCCCTCTGATTGTTCTCCAGAAGGGCAACCAGCAACCTTGAAGTTGCCAGCCCGGATCCGTTCAGAGTGTGAACGTATTCCGGCTTATCCTCCGAGTTACCACCTGATTCTTCGTCCGGCCTGTAGCGAATCCCCCCTCGCCTCGCCTGGAAGTCCTCACAGTTACTTATAGAAGACACCTCGTAGTACTTCTCCTGTGTCGGAAGCCAGACCTCGAGGTCGACCGTCTTACTCGATTGCTGGGCCAAGTCGGCCGTCGGCAGCAGGACCTTCCTGTAATGGAGGTCGAGTTCCTTTAATATAGATTCGGCATCCTCGATTATTTCGTCGAGATGGCAGTAAGATTCCTCCGGTTTGGTAAATCTAAACAACTCTACCTTGTTAAACTGGTGCGTCCGGATCAACCCTCTTTCCTCCTCACCGTAGCTTCCGGCCTCCCTGCGAAAGCAGGTGGTAAATGCCACGAACTTCTCAGGGAGCACCTCTTCGGCGAGGATTTCGTCCTTATGGTAGTTTACCATTATACTTTCGGACGTCGGGTTCAAATAGAGCGTCTCTTCCTTCTCTCCCCTGCCGTCAATCCGGTAGAGGTCGTCCTCGAACTTAGGTAGTTGTCCGGAAGTATAATAGCTCGTTCCTTTTGCCAGATAGGGCGGAAAAACCGGGGTATAGCCGTTTTCCCGTACCTGGTAGAAATACATGAAGTTTATCAGCGCCATCTCCAGGGCGGCTCCGTCCCCGAAGTAAAAAGGGAACCGTGCGCCGGAAATCTTAGCCGCTTTGTCGAACCGAAAAAGGTCGTGTTGCTCTCCAAGCTCCAGGTGGTTCTTCGGCTCAAAGTCAAATGATCTCTTCTCCCCGTACTCCGTCAGGACCTCTTTGTCCTCTTCAGAATCGCTAACCGGTACGGATTCGTGGGGCAAGTTAGGCAAATCATCAAGCTCTTCCTGCAATTCCGCTTCAACGGCCTGGAGCTGTTCTTCTAACTCATCTATTTCTTCAGAAACACGGCTCATTCTTTCGATCAGTTCTTCCGCTTCCTCTTCTTTCCCCTGACGTTTGAGGTTTCCGATCCTTTCGGATTCCTCGTTCCTTTCGTGTCTTAGGTCTTCCACATCCCCAATCAGATCTCGTCTCTTTTCATCCAGTTCCAGAATCCGCTCGAGATCTACGTCCTTATCCCTCGTCAGTAGCTTGTTTTCAATCTCTTCCGGGTTTTCTCTGATCTCTTCGATATCTAACATTTAAGAAAATCACCACTCAAACCTGAAAACCTTCAATATTAGCCCGATCAGGCAAAATAATCGATAATGGTCCTGAGGAAATCCGGAAGGTCACCCGGATGCCTGGAGCTGATCAGATTGCCATCCACGACGGCGGATTCATCTTTGTAATTA
>CAZWZR010000066.1:0-8144 GCA_964638365.1 uncultured Thermotogae bacterium
TCACGTGGTCCCCGATCCGGATATCCTTTTCGTCGATTTCGTCCTGATTGTGGAGTGTCGCCCGGCTGATTGTTGCTCCTTTTATCTCGACTGGTTCCAGTTGTGCCACTGGGGTTAAAGCACCGGTTCGGCCCACCCCGACCTCTATGTCCTTGATCCTCGTAGTGGCCCTTTCCGGCGGAAACTTGTAAGCTATGGCCCACCGGGGACTCCTGGTCTTAGTCCCCAGCTCCTCCCGCAGCGAGAAGTCGTTAACCTTGATGACTATCCCGTCGATCTCGTAAGGTATTTCCTCTCTTTTTTCTTCCAGGCGAGAGTAGAATGCTTTGGCCTCATCCACCCCCTGACACTTTTCAGTGTAGGGGTTAACACGCAGGCCGGTGCGGGGCAGGTATTCCAGGAGTTCCTCCTGAGTGTGAAACTCCTTCCCTTCCACGACTCCGGTATCGTAGAAGAAGGCGTTGAGCGGCCTCTCTGCAGTAACGGAGGGGTCCAGCTGACGCAGAGAACCGGCGGCCGCGTTGCGGGGGTTCGCGAACAGGTCCTTACCTTCTTCTGCCCGCTTTGCGTTCATCTCCTCGAAGCTCCCCTTTTCCATGTAAACCTCACCCCTGATCTCCAGTAACGGCGGAATTTCATGGCCGTCTCTCCTGAGGTTTAGGGGGATGCTCCGGATGGTCTTTACGTTCCTGGTTACCACTTCGCCGGTCCGACCGTCGCCTCTGGTCAGGGCCTCGGACAGCTCACCGTCTTCGTAAATTAGCTCGACCGCAAGTCCGTCGAGTTTCGGTTCCGCTATATACGTGATCTTCTTCTCCCTTCCAAGCTTTCTCCGGAGTCGGTCGCGGAATTCGGTTATTTCTTCTTCTTCAAATGCGTTAGACAGGGATAGCATCGGCTTTCGGTGCTCGGCGGACTCGAATTCGTCCGCCGGGGAGGCTCCGACCCTCTGAGTCGGAGAATTTTCCGTTTGAAATTCCGGGAACTCTTCCTCCAGTTCCTTTAACTTCCTGAGCAGGCGGTCGTACTCCCGGTCCGATATGGAGGGGTCGTCCTTCACGTAGTAACGGTAATTATGCTGCCGGATTTCCTCGCGCAGCTTTTCTACTTTTTCCTTTACTTCACTCTTCTTCAAGTTTATCCACCTCGAGCTCCTCTGCCCCCTGCTTGGGGTAGTTTTGGACCCTGCGTTGATCCATCGCCCTCAGAGTTTCGGTAAATGCTTCTTTTATCCTGGCGATGTCATCCAGGGTCAGCGGGCTATAGTCCAGCTGGCCGTCTTCTATCTTATTATCTATCTGTTCTTCTATCATTTCCTCCAGTTTTTGCCCGCTGTCCTCCAGAGTGTGTGATGCTGCTTCCACGGGATCAGCCAGAGCTATAATAGAAGTCTCCTTCGTGCTCGGTAATCGGCCCTCGTAACGAAAATCACCCTCGGTAAATTCGACCTCTTCCTTGTGTTCCCTGAGAGCCTTCAAATAGAAATACCTTATCAAGGAAGTGCCGTGGTGTGTCGGAATGAAGTTCAATACATCGTCCCGAAGTCCGTAGTCTTTACCAAGTTTTATACCCTGATTTATGTGCGAAGTAAGGACTATTTTGCTCATCGAAGGAGTCAGGTCCTCATGAGGATTTGAGTTCTCGGACTGGTTTTCGATGAAGAAGTCGGGCCGAACCATTTTTCCTATGTCGTGGTAATAACCTCCCACTTTGGTAAGGAGTGGATCGGCGTTAATGGCCCGGGCGGCGTTTTCCCCGAGGCTGGCTATGTTCTGGCTGTGATGGTAGGTTCCCGGAGTCTCCGCCCTCAGTCTTTCCATAAGAGGGTGTGAAGGATTTAAAAGCTCCATCAACCCGATAGGACTGGTAATCTGGGTTATCTTCTCCGCCAGCGGAACTGCTGCCGCGATGAACAAAGCACTGATAAAACCGTTGAGCGCCGCCATAGTATAGTTGGTCCAGTCCAGGTTAATAATGAACGGTGAGTCCAACCCGGGAAACCGAAAGGCAAAAACCAGTACTACGTTTACCAGGCCGACTGATATCCCGATGTTCGTCAGATCGGAAATCCGCCCGATGTCCTTCGTCTCAAGTATTCCGACCAAACCCCCGACGAAAGCAACTATCGTCGGACCTATCATCCCGGTAAAGCCGAGCTGAACCCCTACCGCTGCGGCGAGAAAGAGGTTTACGCTCAACGCCGTCTCGAAGTCGATGAATATCGCTATCATCGACGTGGCGAATGCCACCGGAACCAGGTAAAGCGAAACCAGGGCCGAGCCCTTGATCGTTAGAAGCAGAAAAAAGGTAATTCCGAGGAGGAAAAATACCAGTCTGCGGTTTTCAGAGAGGTCTTCCTTCCTGACTGAGATATACGAGGCGGCGGCAAGAGCGGATATCGCGACAACGAGCCCGTTTGCCAGTGCGTTTTTCCATGGCAGGAAGGCGAAAAAGGGCTCGTCCATTCTGAAGTTGAAGGTAAAGAGGAAAGAGACAAGCAGCAGGTAAGCGATCGAGAAAAGTACCTCCTTTGCGTTTTCGCTAAGCAGTTTCTCGACCACGGCCTCCCTGTAGCTCCCTGGCCGCTCGTCGTTATTCCCCTTTTTCCTGTTCATAGGCTTTGATTATCTCCTTTACAAGGTCGTGCCTGACTACGTCGGCCTTATCCAGGTAGATAAATTCGATTCCCGGAATGTCCTCAAGGAATTTTCTGTCGTGGCTAAGTCCCGAGGCGTCGCTCGTTAGGTCGATCTGGGTTATGTCCCCGGTAATTACCGCCTTGGAATCGAAGCCCAGCCTGGTGAGGAACATCTTCAGCTGAGTTGAGGTCGTGTTCTGTGCTTCGTCGAGGATCACGAAGGAATTGTTGAGCGTCCTCCCCCTCATGAAGGCGAGAGGTGCTATCTCGATCCTCCCTTCTTCCTTGAGCCTTTCGAACTCCTCGCCGGGAATCATGTCGTAGATTGCGTCGTAGAGCGGGCGCAGGTAAGGGTTGACCTTGGCCTGCATATCGCCCGGGAGAAAGCCCAGTTCTTCCCCGGCTTCAACGGCCGGGCGCGTCAGGATCATCCGTTTAACTTTCCCCTTCTTTAGGAACTCGATTCCCATGGCTACCGCCAGGTAAGTCTTACCCGTACCGGCCGGACCTATGCAGAAGACGATATCCTTTTCTCGGATCGCTTCCACGTATTTTTTCTGGTTTAAGGACTTCGGTTTTATCTGCTCGCCCCAGTAAGTGGTCTGTATCACGTCCGAAAGGACTCCGTGAAGGTCCTCTTCCTCGTCATCTTGTACCATTTGTGCCAGCTTCTTGACTTCCTCGAATTTGGGCGACTGCCCGTCTTCGATCATTTCTAGTAATTCGTCAAAAAGTGCACGGACCTGTTCGACTTCTTCCCCGTTGCCTTTGATCTTTATTGCTCCGTCCCGGACGATGATCTGAGCGTCGAAGTGATCACGGATGTAGTTCAGGTTTTTGTTGTATTGCCCCAGCAAAGTAACTGTCTGGTCGTGATCCCTCAGCGTTAACTCCCTCTCTACCTCTTCTCCGTTACTGATATTTATCACTCCTTACGAAATTGACCGTAGTATCCACGCATTTACCTCCGGCCTTTGACGAGCCGGTTATGAACCAGGCTATGAGAGCCGGTTTCAGGTTCGGTAAAGTCAAAGTCATTGTGTTTAATCATTGCTTTTACCCACCATTCTACCGGTATCTACGGGAGTTTTATCCCCTTCCACCCGTGCCTTTTTGAAGAGCTCTGCCACGTTATGGTCTTCCTTTGCTTCCTTCAATTTTATCGTTAAGGCATCTCCCGGGTTGTAAGCATCCGTTAACTCCTTTTCCGGAATGTGGAGATCCAGGTAGTTTCGAGAGTACCCTCTCCACCCTTCCAGTGCGGGACTTCGCTCCTCTATGACCATCTCGAGTTCTTCCCCTTCGAATTTCCGTCGCTGGGTTTGGCTCGTTCTGGATGCTAGCTTTCTCAACTCTTTTGCTCTCTCCTTCTTTCGCTTTGAATGGATTTCCCCTTCGTATTCAGATGCCGGAGTTTCCTCGCGGGGAGTATAACGAAAGACGTGAGTGTTTATAAAGCCTACCCGACTCACCATCTCCTTCGTTTTTTGGAAGTCCGCTTCGTCTTCCCCGGGGAAACCGACCATTAAGTCAGTACCAAAGGTTGGTTTTGATACCTCTTTTTTGATCAGATTTATACTGTCCAGGTAATCCCTCAGATCGTAGTTCCTGTTCATGGAGTCGAGCACCCGATCAGAACCGGATTGTAAAGGCACGTGAAAGTGGGAACAGGTCTTTTCCGAGTTGACGAACCTTTTGACCAGATCCCCCGTAATCCCGGAAGGGTTTATCGAACTAAGTCTTATTCGGCTGATATCTTCTACCCCTGAAAGTTTCCCGAGCAGGTCCGCCAGCTTTGACCCTTCGCCGTACTCGGCGACGTTGACTCCGGTGAGTACGATTTCCTCGAAACCGTTACTTCCCAGTTCTCTGGCTTCCTCCACTACTTCGTCAGGCGATTTACTCCTGGTTGGCCCCCTGAGATAACGTACCTTACAGAAGGAACAATTGTTGCTGCAACCGTCCTGGATTTTGAGAAAAGCCCTCGTGTGGTTGCGGTCACGGGATATACTCCTGGCATCCAGATCCCAGTTTATCTCTTTGCGCCCCGAAACCTCCCCCTTAACCCCTCTTTTTGCCCACTTGAGAACGCGGGGAAATTCGTATTTGTACGAATTCGGGAAGACCAAATCCACTCCTTCGATATCTTCTATCTCGTCGATGTTCAGTGGAACGTAACATCCGGTGACCAGGACCAGCCCCCCTTTCCTTACTGCCTTTCTTATGTGTTTTCGGGATTTTCTGTCGGCTCCGGTGGTGACGCTGCAGGTATTGATCACTGAAATGTCCGCCTCTTCTCCGAAAGGAACGACCCGGTAACCGTTTTTGCTCACGATACTTTCCTTCATTACTTCCGTATCGTACTGATTTGCCTTACAGCCGAGAGTGTGAAAGGCTATTCTGGTGGACATTTTATCAGACCTGCCGGAGATTTTTGACAAGCGGTCATCAAGCCCCTATCTGTTCTTCCCCTGCGTGTCTTTCGACCTCGAACCGTTTGAGCTGGAAATCCTTCTCCCTGGGGGGGATCCCTGCCTTTTTCTTCGTGACCTTCAGTTGCTCTTCCTTGGTATCGACTCCATCTAGATCCGGCAGCAGCAGCCCCGATTTAGTACCTTTTTCGACCATAATACCGTATTTTTCGGGGTCCAGGTCTTCTCTTTCACAGGGTTCAGGCTCCGTCAGCACGTCCACCGATACGGTAAGTTCGGAGAGCTCTTCTTCCCGGACCGGGGGAAATCGAGGATCCTCCAGAGCAGCAGATGAGGCATTTCTGACTATCTCGGCCCCGATTGAATCCGTCGCCGGAGTATACGTCCCTATGCAGCCCCGCAGATCGCGACCATTCTCCTTCAGAGTGACGAATACGCCCCTTCGCTTATCTGGAAGCTTCTCTTTCAGCTCATCTATTCCTTCGACTTTATCCCCTGTAACGGCCTCTCTGACGGACTTTTTGGCTAGTTTGATGTAGTTATCTTCCATAGCACTTTATTATAGACCGAGGAGGGCGGTTATTCAAAGCAGTGTCGGTGAAGGCGGATTCTTGACTTGTCGGGCGGAATGCATTATGTTAAGCTTGAAGCCGAGATGAAATGGAAGATAACGATTTCCGTCGTATTGGTTATCCTTGTGGTCGGATCCGGGATCGGAATATACGTCCTTAACCAGCGGAACGTCAATGAACTGGTAAAAGAGGGCGAGAGAGTTAATTTGCTCGTTCTCGGTATAGACCACATAGAAGGGGCCGAGGCCCGGCGAAGCGACACGATGATGGTCGCAAGTATTGACCCTGAGAACAACCGGGCGAGCCTCGTATCCATCCCCAGAGATTTATACCTGCGTTATCCCGATGATAACTTCAGAAGGGTAAACGCTGCTTACGCCATTGATGGAGCGGACCTGGCCACCGAATTAGTGTCGAACTTCCTTGGAGTGCCGATAGATTTTCATCTCGTGGTGGATTACGAGGGATTCAAGGAAGTGGTGGACCTTATGGGTGGTGTCGATATTACTGTAGATGAGCAACTTCAGTATACGGACGAGGCCGCGGGGCTGAATATAGATATTGAACCCGGCCAGCAGACTTTAGACGGGGAAGAAGCGATGGGTTACGTCAGGTATCGTGGGAACCAGAGTGATTTACAGCGGATCAGTCGCCAGCAGAAGTTCTTGAAGGCGCTGCTGCAGGGTGGGGTTCAGATGGAAGGATGGTCCGAGGTCAAGAACCTGATAGATACAGGGCGTAAGTACACGAACACAAATCTATCTCTTATGGATATGTATGACCTGGGCAGGACCGTTCAGAGCTTGGGTATGGAGGACTTCGATATGGTTACGCTCTCCGGTAAACCCGAAATGGTCGACAACAAGTCCGTTCTGCTGCCACGTATAGTCGAGACCAGAAGGGTGGTTGCTCAGGAAATCAATGGTATGAGTATAAAAAGCAAGGCAGACGCCGGGGTGTACGTGTTAAACGGCGAAGGTGCCAACTTCCTCGCTCGTAATACTGCCGACAGGCTGACCGAACTGGGGTTCACGGTAACCGGGACGGACAACGCGGATCGTTTCGATTACGAGCAAAGCTATCTGGTAACCCTGAATGAAGAAGGAGCGGAGCTGGCTGATTCACTGACCAAGGAGCTGGATTTCCCCGTAGAGACGGTGCGGGAGGAAGATTTTCAGGATACATTGGCGGCTCTGGAAGGGGCTGGGGTCAACCCGGCGGATGGGACCAACCTGCTACTGATAATGGGAGAGGGGTCGACTAGTTTTGTCTCCTGATATAGAAGAGAGAGAAGATCTTCGTAATTTATTAAATATCATAGAGGACAAGAAAGGCGAAAGGGCAAGGATCCTAGATATGAGGGACCATTCCATAGCCACGAGCTTTTTCGTCCTGGCAAACGGAACCAACCCGAAGCACGTCAGAGCGATTGCGGAAAACCTTGAGGAAAAATACAACCGGGATCCGCAAGGTAAGGAAGGGCTTGATGACGGCGGCTGGGTGGCGCTCGATTACGGCGAGATAATGGTTCATCTCTTCGACGAGGAAGTCAGGGATTTCTACGATCTCGACGACCTCTGGGTGGATAGAGAGTTCTCTCTGGAGAGAGCTAATAGGAAGTAACCTTCAAATTTCCCCTCAACTCCGGAAGCTTTCCCTGATTAACTTCTTATTGCGGTAAAGGTAGTCGATACCTGAGACTAAAGCCGCCGCAACGGCAAAGTAGACGAGTGGCAGGACCATGGGGTTAAGCCAGGGGAAACCAAACTCAAGGTTTAAGGTAATGACGACTATTAGAGTGATGTGAGAGACCGTCTTTACCTTACCCGGCCAGCTCGCCGATATTACCCGGTCTTTAGTCGTTCCCAGTAACCTTATTCCGGTAACCAGAAATCCCCGGGCAATTATAACTACCACCGGGACTGCCGTTATCGCGTCCAGCTGGATGAAAGTAATTAAGGTTCCTGCAACCAGCAGCTTGTCGGCTATTGGGTCGGCAAACTTACCAAAAGGACTGATCTGATCCCTCTTCCTTGCCAGGTAGCCGTCGACGAAGTCGGTTATCGACGCGAAAAGGAACAACCCCAGAGCCAGTAAATATCTGCCCGTTAGGAGCAAGAATATTACAAAGGGCACGGAGACGATTCTGAAAACGGTAAGTTTATTCGGTAGATTGCTTCGATTCATCTTTCTCCTCGAATTGTCCGAAATACGATCAAATATAAGCCATGGAGCCTTCCTTTGCCAGTACCCGGTGGTGAGCCTTATATTCGGCCTTCCATGCTTGTCTTCGGTTTCAGGCTGGCTTATACTGTCTTAGTATTTCAGCCCGGTAATTGAGGAACTTAAGTTGGTTGTTTATTACCCATAGAAACCTATGAAGTCAAGGTGCTTTCGTTCAGACAGAAGATAGTGTAGAAGCAACTGTGTCAAGCACCCCGCCCCAAGACGGGGCTTGTAGAAAAACAGCTTTAACGACGGACCTTGTTCTTTTACAAAAGA
>CAZWZR010000067.1:0-8144 GCA_964638365.1 uncultured Thermotogae bacterium
CCTCGCTTTCGTCCTTCCGCCAGATTACCGGAATTCCGGCGTTGTTGGCGCCCAGTACGTCGTATTCCAGTGAATTTCCTATATAGACCGTATCGTCAGGGCTAGTGTTCAGCCGACTCAGGGCGACCTCGAATATACCCGGGTCCGGTTTGGCCATCCCGTGCTCGCCGCTGACCACTATATCCTCAAACCAGGGTTCGATTCCCAGTACCTCTATCTTGCTGCGCTGCAGGTCGGACGGACCGTTGGTCAGCATTCCCAGTTTGAACTTTCCTTTGAGCCCCTTAAGGACTTCTGGAACCTCGTCGAACAGGTGGAGCGAACCCTCCCTGATTTCGGTGAACTTACGGGCCAGTTCCAGGGCCTCGTCCTCCGAGAGGGGTGTGCCCACCTTTCCTTCCTCTTCCCCGGAAAGCAGGTTCACGAATATCCGCTCGCGGAAGTTCAGGTCCGGGCGTTCTACCTCGTCGTCAATTGCCATGTCGAACTGGCTTCCGAACTCCTCTTCGTAGTCCTCCGCCGTGATCTCGGGTATCTCGTCATCTACGTCCTCAAAACATTTCTCCAGGGAATCCTCCAGGTTAAGCCCGTAAGTACAGAGGGTTCCGTCGAGATCAAAGATCAGTGTCTTTACGGTTTGGCTATCCATTTGAATACTCCTCTTAATAGGAATTAATCAACCAATATATGATGGTATGGGGGGATGATCCGTCCGTCAACCACCGAATTAGTGCGTGATGAATGTTTTGAATCAGTGGCCCGATCGGGGTCTTTGAGTGGTCAAAAACTACTTACATTTGTAATAAACCGCTGTATTCTCTTCGCTTTAAGTAATTAGATTTGCAGTTGTTCTCTTACCGGTCCAGAAGTAAACTTTACGGAAGTCAATTCAATTACCAATATGGAGCAGGAGGATTTATGCAGATAATTAGTGGAGAGAAGAAGGGGTATAAGATATATGGTCCTGGTCCGAAAAAAGTAAGACCAATGCGACAGCTCGTGAGGAAGGCTCTATTCGATATACTGCGCCAGGTGGTACCGAAAAGTAATTTCCTTGACCTGTATGCTGGTACTGGGAGCGTCGGCCTGGAAGCACTTTCTCGGGATGCAGATCGAGCAACTTTTGTCGACCGATACTCGGAAGCGACGAAATTGATAAATAAAAATCTGGAAAAGCTCAATTACACTAATTCCGCCAGCGTCTACCAAATGGAAGCGGAAGCAGCGATTGAAAAGTTCGATCGCCGGGACCGCCGATTTGACCTCGTCTTTCTTGGCCCACCCTATGATAAAGGATTATCGGAAGAGACTCTGAAGCTGCTCGGGGAGAATAAAGTAGCTAGAAGAGGTAGCGTGGTTGCCGCGGAAGTCTTTTTCAAAAACGATCTGGACGACAGTTACGGTAGTCTGGAAATGATCAAGGAAAGCGAGTACGGGCAGAATAAATTGATCTTTTACAGGAGAAAAAGTACCAGCTGACGAATATGGAGAATGAAGAGCTTCTGCCTCCGGAGATGCGGGGTAGATTTGGAATAAATATAGTTGCTCACTACTTTTAACTGGTTTGACGGAATGGAGTTTCCACTGCTGGGCCCCGGAGCTCCAGTCGTATGTTAGATGATGGGTGAAGGATTAATTCTATCTTGTAGCGTTTAACCAGCTACCCGATATAGTTGTATATATGTGATGGTAAAGAAATATATTTTTTTACGTCTTTTTTAAAATTTGTCCGTACTTTTTCCTTTCCCTGCATGGATAAACCCCCGAAACGTTCAAACCCTTTTGTCGAAGTTAGGTTTCCTAAAAATCTTGATATTGATAGAGTTTATTGTTAGACTAAGGAAAATGGATATCATGCGAAAACCCAGTTGTGGACTGTATTATAACTGGGTGGAGTGTGTCAAACTCAAAGAAACAATTTTAGTAAAGCTCAATTTAGCTTTTTTTAATATGTTTCAATTGTTGGCAGGTTAAAGTTTCTATGAATTTATTTATACCACAAGGAGGTATAAAAAATGAAATGGGGCGAAAAATCCAACAAAGCTGGTGAAAAGTTGACTGAACTTGTCGGTAAGACCTTTGGCGCTCGCGGTCTTTCTATTTTGCTCGGAATCGCTGTTTTTGCTTTACTGGCTGGTGCGACTCATAAATGGGGTATGTAACGCATAGGTTCGTAAAGCAGCTAACAAAGCTGTAATGGTTTACATTTAATAGTTGGATTAGTCCGCGGAAGGCCCTGAAAAGCCTGCTGCCAGGATGGCTAAACTTGTAAGTCAGAATGGGGCTTCCGCGGTTTTCGTTTGCTGTGGTCTCTTGGAATTGGGGAAATAGTTTTCCGCAAACCTTGATCTCTCCTTCCATTTATGGAGTTCTAGTTAGGAGCTTGGAGCCTCAAATATTTTCCACAAGAAGCTTTGAAGGGAGGTTGAGACCAATGATATGCCATGGTTTGGCGAATCGAGAAGTTTGAACTCGAATTTTTTGCGTCGGGGGGTCTAGGTCCGTATAATGAGACGCAATTTATGTCTTCGCCAAGCTCGATATATTCAGATATTATTAACGCTAATGTAATTGAGAGGTAATACCCGTTGCCATTTAAAGCAAGAGTCCTTTTCTGGTCCACGGTTCTCACAGCTTCATTTGCGGGGTTATGTTTTTTTCCGGATCCCGGCTATATTGCAAAAAATGTCCTCGTGATTTCCGTTTTTGCTGTCTTCGGTTTTGTATCTGAAACCCTTGAACTGGAGGTACTTCCCCGGCACCAGTTTTCCGTATCAGGTGCGATATATTTAAGTGTTGTTTATATTGGGGATATACCTATGGCGGCTGCGGTCTCCTTGCCCGCAGTTATTGCCTCGGAGGTCGTCGTCAGGTAGCTGGAGTCACGAGATGGGCAATCACTGACGGACTACTTTGAGAGAATAGCCTTCAACACAGCCCAGATACTGCTGAGCGTCGTAGCTTCCGGTCTCGTGTATAAACTTCTCGGAGGTACCGCCCCCCCTTTCGAGAATCTCTATCAGTTTTTACCACCTGCTGTCGCGTTTTCCGTTTACATCATTCTTAATACCTCATTTGTCTCCGGAATTATCTCTTTGTCAACAGGGGAAAACTTCTTTTACCAATTAAGGTTTAGTCTCAGAAAGTTGCATATCCAGGTACTATCTCTTGGTGTACTGTCGATTATAATTGCAGTTACATATGAAAGCTCGCCCTGGAACCTCTTGCTCATTGCGGTACTGCTCCTCCTGGTGAACAGCTCGTTAAAGGGTTATATTCAACTGAGAGACCAGGCAAAGCGGACCTTCGAAAAAATAATGGACCTTCTGGAAAAGAGGGATCCCTACACCCGCGACCACTCGGAATCGGTGGGGAGCCTGACCGAGGAGATCTGTGACGAACTGAAACTTACCCCGGAAGAAAAGGAAAGCCTTGTTTCGGCGGCCCGCGTACACGACATAGGCAAGCTGGGAATCCCTGATAGCATCCTGCTAAAAGAGGGCAAGTTGTCCGACGAAGAATGGGAGACTATGGAAGAACACCCGGTAATCAGTGCGGACATAATAAGCGAACTCGAAATCTACGACGACTCGGTGAAAATAGTCAAGTACGAGCACGAACGATGGGACGGCAGTGGCTACCCGGAAGGCCTTGAGGGTGAAGATATTCCGCTAGGGTCGCGGATAGTTGCCGTGGCCGACGTCTGGAACGCCTTGCGGACCGAGAGGCCTTACAGGGGGCCGATCCCCGTGGAGGGAGCGAAGGAGGAGATAAAAGATATGGCTGGAGTAAAACTGGACCCGGAGGTAGTGGATGCACTGCTTACTCTTGTGGAAGAAGGTAGAGCGGAAGTGAAAAAATAACCCATGTTATTGCTCTGGGGCGTCGTCCTGGGAGTGGTGATCGGGTTCATCCGGGGCGGCACGATAGCCAATCTGGAGAACCTGGATATTCGCTACCTCTGGCTGATTCTCCTCTCGCTGTTGATCCAGCTGTTAATATTTCCCCTGTTTGCGGAACAGCCGATAGTTGGTTTCGCTACCGAGATTTTCCATGCCGTCTCGTACGTGCTGCTGGGAGTGTTTATAATTGCAAACTTCAGGATCCCGGGAATCCCTATGATGGGAGCGGGAATGGCTTCGAACTTCCTCGTGATCGCTCTCAATGGAGGCTATATGCCGTCGTCGGTAGTGAGCCTGATAAAATCCGGGGAATACGCGGTGGCATATAATTTGATTCGAGAGGGAACTTATGGTAATGTAATAAACATGAAAGGTTCGACAACTTTCGAATTTCTTGGTGACTGGTTATACCTACCGAGCTGGTTTCCCTTTTCCACCGCATTTAGTCTTGGAGATTTGCTGATTGCTCTAGGCCTTCTGTTTTTCTTTGGAGCTGGGATGGTGAAAGAATAGCGAAAAGCGTAAAACCGAAACAAAGAGGGCCAGGTTTCCCTTGCCCGTGCTGACTCGAACAGCAACCTTGACCGGTCTGGGAAAAATTGACGCTTCCAAGGAGGCTGAGGAGCGCTACAAACCCTGGACCGTCGGGCTATGAACCCTAGTAATGGTCGACACCAAGTCACGGACTTCCCGGCGCCGCATCCGGGCTTTTACCCTCTTTAGTTTACGCGGCGTTTGGTATCTCGTTAAATAAAAATTACCAAACAAATATAAATTTTTGGTAAAGAATTAATAGAGCTTATTTTTTAAACCAGTAAAAATAAAAAAAGACACCAAACTATGTTCTCCAAATAACTATCATCATAAATTCGAGTGATTATAATTGACTGCCTGGGCTGGTTCAAGGGCAGTTGGTACATACCGGCCGGCTTTCCCTATAATTCGATGACTGTCACCCCTTCTCCCCCTTCGGACGGAGGAGGGCCGTAGCATTTTTTGACCAGATCGGATGACCTCAGGTGGTCCCGGATGCTCCTCCTGAGCGTTCCGGTTCCCTTGCCATGAAGGACTCGCCCCTTGGTTCTATCGGCTCGAATTAGCCTGTCAACGTACTTGTCTACTTCTCGCAATGCTTCGCGGACCTTCATGCCGCGGACGTTGATCTCAAAGGTCGCCGGCTTGGATGATTTGCTGTAATCGACGCTTGAGCCGGATTCTTCTCCACCGCCCCTCTTGCTGTAAGTCTTCAGGTCGGAGAGTTCGGTAGTTAGGTTGATGCCGTTGACTTTCACTTCTATTTCCCCTTTACCTTTTACTCTTATGACCTCTCCTTCCTGGTCCGCGCTTTTGACCCATACCATATCGCCTGGAGTTACCTGGTGGAGTTCCAGGGTCTCGTCGTCGTTATCCTCGTTTATGGCTTCCTTGCCCTGGGAGGCTATGTCTTCCATCTTCTTGACTTTCTCGAGAGCTTCCCTGGCCTTTTCTTCGTTCGCGTTTCGGGCCTCCGATATCGCCGTTTCTATTTCCTTTTTTGCCTGTTCGATAAATCTGTCCAGGTCTCTCAGTTCCGTGCTCAGGGCGTTTTTCTTGTCCGACTTCAGGTTCTCCAGCTTTTCTTCGTATTCCTTCTTTTGCTCCCTGGCCCGGGAAAGCTTTTTATCGATCTCCTGACCCTTCTCCCGGATCTTCCTCTTTTCCTCGACCAGGTCCTTGATTATGTTTTCGGCCTGAATCTTTCCTTCGTCCAGGAAGCCTTCGGCTTTGGAAATTATCTCGTCCGACAGGCCGAGCCGGGAGGCGATGATGAAGGCGTTGCTCTTGCCGGGCACGCCCTCGAGTACGTGGTAAGTCGGTACGAGCTCTTCCGGATCGAAATCGACGGAAAACGTGGCCAGTCGGGGATGGTTAAAGGAGAAGTTCTTTATCGCCGTAAAGTGGGTGGTAACGGCAAACCTCGCTCCAGCCTCAAGGAGCGTCTCCAGTATGGATAAGCCCAGGGCGGCACCTTCCTCCGGGTCAGTTCCTGCTCCCAGTTCGTCGAGCAGGACAAGACTCTCGGAGTTGATGGCCTCAAGTATGTCCACTATGTTGCCCATGTGGGAGGAGAAAGTCGACAGGCTCTGTTCTATGCTCTGCTCGTCGCCGATGTCGCTGAATACGTGGTCGTAGATCTCTAGCTTGCTGTCCTGGGAGGCCGGTACCGGTATCCCCGATTGTGCCATCAGGGAGAACAGCCCGATGGTCTTCAGGGTGACGGTCTTTCCGCCCGTATTGGGTCCGGTGATCGTCCCTCCCTGTTCCGTATTACCGAACTTAATCGTGACCGGGACGACTTCCTCCTGGTCCAGCAGCGGGTGACGGGCATTGATCAGAGATAGGCCTCCGTCCTCCACGAGCTTTGGGGCGGAGCAGGCGTACTCCTGGGCGTACTGGGCCCGGGCGTATACGGAGTCGAGTTCTCTGAGTGCCGTCTGGTTGCGCCTAAGCTTGCCTTTCTTGTTTTTGAAGAAGTCAGTCAGCTCGCCCCGTATTCGCTTTTTCTCCTCTAAAATCTCGGAGGTTAAGTCCTTTAGTTTGTTATTTAGTTTTACTGCGGAAGAAGGCTCGGCAAAGAGGGTGCGACCCGAGTTAGAACTGCCATGGATCACGCAATCCACCCTCTCCTTTGCCGAACTAATCAGCGGGACGACCAGCCTGTTTGATTTTTGGACCACCACGGAATCCTGGATCAGTTTCTTGTGGTTGGCTATGAAGTCGTTCAGCCTCTTTTTAACGTCCTCTTCGATTTCCCGCTTTTCCTTGAGCAAGTTGAAGAGCCGGGTTGTCGCCGTGTCCCGGATTTCGCCTCGCCTGTCTATCTTCGACTTGATCTCCCTCTGAAGGTCCTCGAGGCCGTCGATCCTTTCCGCCAGTTCGGACAGGTACTCCGTCTCCTCCGGGGGGCGGTCCAGGATGTCTTCCTTTGCATCCTGAGCGACACTTAAAGTATTGCTGATCTCCAGAAAGTCGGATGCCTCCAGAGGCGGATGTTCCTGGGCCCCCTGGATCAGCGGCTCGAAGTCCGTCATCTCACCGAGCTGGAACCGGTTCGGTCCTTCCAGCAGGTTCTGGCACTCCTCTACCTTGGCCAGCTCCTCCCTGATTTCTTCGCCGTCGGAGCTCGGACTCAGTGACTCTATCTCGGATTCGCCGAGCGGCGAGACGGCAAAATCCCTGACGATGTTCTTGAGCTTTTCGAACTCCAGGTCCCTGTAAGTCCGTGCGTTCGATATTTCTTTATTCATGTTATTCGTTATTTTTCCCGTCGAAATGATATTTAACCGTCAAAACCTCTTTTGTTAGGAGTCGTTTCCCCAATTTCTGACTTTCAACCCGACCTCGGCGGTTCCCGAACCGATAATTCCGAGTTTCTCCGCGGCCTTCCGGGATAGATCTATTATCCTGTCCTTGATGAACGGCCCCCGGTCGTTGATCCGAACGACGACGCTCCGACCCGTTTCCAGGTGGACCACTTCCACCTCGGTATCAAAGGGCAGGCTTTTGTGGGCGGCCGTCAGTTCTCCGGGGTCAAATATTTCCCCGTTTGCAGTGGGCTGGCCCGCGAAGTTCGGTCCGTACCAGCTGGCAACACCCTTCTGATAAAAACCGGAATCGGGGCTGCTGGTCAAACCGATGATAACCCCGATCGCGATAAGGGAAACTCCGAGCAGTGCGTAGATTCTGTTCATCCATTCCTCCGTCGGTTGAATGGTCAGGAGTGTATCAGTCCCTCCAGGTACTCTTCTATGTCGTTTAATCCGTAAATGGTTCTGCCGACCTCGTAGTCCTCGAGCCAGGCCTCCTTGACCGTCTCGTCCCGCCTGATCTCCACGTCCTCGATACCGAGACTCGAAATCATCGTCTTTGCCTCGTCCTCTATCTGCTTGTTTTTAACCCGGAACAAAAACCTCTGTAATCCCATTTATGCCACCTCTCTGGTTTTTACCGTTATGAATACCATAGTCTCCCCTCCGACGCCTTCTATAGTTAGATGATAAGCCTTTGAGCGGAGATGGTAAAGTCTGCTGATTAAATCAGGCCCGGCAGGGAAAGGCGAAAGCCGCTTGCGGGAAATTCCTAGTCCGAACTTTCAAGCTTTTCTCCGGCGGAGTTCAGAACGGTCTGGAAGTCCTCGAAATCCTCTACGGGCATGCTGATACTCGCGTAACCGTACTGGAATATGACTTCGTTGGTCTCGTC
>CAZWZR010000068.1:0-3983 GCA_964638365.1 uncultured Thermotogae bacterium
TACGCCATGGGCCAGTCCGCTCTAAAGGAGTGGGCCGACGGACTAAAATCCAACGGTGGTAACCTGGTTGGGGAAATCCCCGTACCTCAAGGGACCGACGATTTTGGCCCCTATCTACGAAAGGTCGATCGGGACAGAACTGACGTACTATTTATAGTGCTATACGGACCGGACGCCCTGGGCTGCGTTAGACGGACCCATGAAATGGGTCTTCACGAGGAGATGGAGAGATTCGGTAACACGGGCAGCGTCGAGGCCCTCGACGTTGACTTTCCCGGCGCGGAAGGGTTGTGGTCAATTACGAATTACCCTCGCCGGGCAGAAGAGGTTCCAGAGGATCTAAAAGAATTCGACGCCGAGTTAAGGAGTAAAGTTGGCCTCACGGAGGAGGGAAAGGACCCTGAAACGGGGAAAATCGTCGATGCCTCCCACTTCTGGATACCCTGGGAGAACATACATTTCATCCGCCAGGTACTCCGTACCACCGGACTGGAAGGAAAGCAAGATACCTCCCGGTTCATCGAGGAGCTTGGAGGTACAAAAGTTAACGCCTCTCCTGATCACCCTCAGGGAGAGAAGCACGTCCGAAAGGTGGACCATCAGGGGTTTCACTCTCAGTACATTCAAAAAGTAGCGGACGGGAAACTATCGACCCGAAAAAAACTGCCTTCCGATACAGGCGAATACGAACCAATCCAGTAGCCTCAATCGATTCCCATGGAACTAACAAGCAGTTTCGTCTTTGCTTTGATCAACGGTCTCGTCTGGGGTATAGTCCTGGCACTGGTGAGTTCAGGCCTGAACGTAATTTACGGGTTGCTGGGGATCGTAAACGTTGCTCATGGTTCTTTTTACACCCTGGGTGCTTTCTTGGCCTGGTTCGTTGGCGCTAACCTGGGGTCTTTCTGGTGGAGTCTGGTCCTGGTCCCTGCTCTCATGGGAATCCTGGGGATTTTAGTTGAGTTCATTCTGAAACCAATTAAACGGGATCTGTCTCTATCCGTTCTATCCACGTTCGCAATTATGGTTGGATTACAGGGCGCTGTCCTGGCAACCTGGGGGGGAACGCCCAAGAGAATAGCTCCGCCGATTGACACGCAGATAAAGTTACTTGGCACTGGATATTCCCATTACAGGATATTCGTAGCTCTTTTGGGCCTGCTGGTACTTTTTTGTCTCTGGTGGGTTAGCGAGAAAACCAGATTCGGACTGAGGATTCGGGCTATTCGGGAGGATTCAGCTCTTGGCAGAGCCGTAGGTTTACCCGTCTCATTACTTTCAAGCCTGGGGTTTGGGCTGGCCTCGGCCCTGGCGGGGTTGAGCGGGGTACTGGTGGCGCCAATGGTCTCAATTACCCCGGGTATGGGGACCAGAACATTCGCGATAGTATTTCTAATCGTCATAGCTGGAGGGCTGGGGAAGATATTTAACTCAGTACTGGTTGCAGTTGGGTTCTCCCTGACGCGGGGTTTCGCAACGATCTTTTTGAACCCAACTACGGGATTGATAATTACTTTCGCTCTGATGATATCGTTGATCCTGTTACGACCAAGCTTGCTCCCCGAAAAGGCAGGAAACCAATGGGCAAGATAGCTGATAATACGGTGAAAACCTTATTGGCGTTAGCGTTACTGGCGTCGGTGGGTACTCTCCCGCTGCTGCTGGGCCGGTTTCATACCCTGCTGGCTACTGAAATCATGATATGGGGGCTTTTCGCCCTTTCCTTTAACCTACTTTACGGGTATACCGGGATGCTGAGCTTTGGCCAGGCGATATTCTTTGGAACCGGCAGTTACATCCTTCACTACTCATTTGAATGGGGCCTCAGTCTCCCGATCGCCCTGTTGCTTGGAGCGCTATTGTCGGGACTGGTGGGCTTGTTGCTCGGACTGGCAGCAGCCAGGGTCAAGGGGGCGCGTTTCTTCCTCGTTACCCTGGTCGGATCCATTCTATTCTATCTGATAGCTCTTGATAACACTTGGCTCACCGGCGGGGATGACGGCCTTATAGTTCAGACCACCTTCCCCGGCGTGACACAGAACTTTTACCTGACTTTTATCGTGTGTCTATTGGCGACGGCGATAGCCTTACTCCTCCTCCGGTCTCCTGTGGGGTTAATCTTCAGGATGATTAGGGAAAACGAGGAGAGGGCCGCTTCTCTTGGATACTGGACGGAGGGTTACAAGAGCCTGGCGTTCTCTTTTGGTGGAGCCATAGCCGGGTTATCCGGGGGGCTTTATTCCTACGTCAATGGTTTCGTCTCGGCGGACTTTTTCCACTGGACCCACTCGGCTGACCCCGTTATCTGGACCGTCTTCGGAGGGCCCGGAACTATCTCCGGAGGATTCGTCGGTGCTGCCACATTAACGGTCTTACGGGAAACGCTCTCTTCGGCGTGGGCCGGTTTTTACCCGGTCATAGTCGGGGTCGTTCTGCTGTCCTCCGTGATCTTCTTTCCGGACGGCCTCGTGGGGATTTTCACCGCGCTCTACCGTAAGATCCAGAATACGGTGTTCTAAAGTGAGATTACTGAGGGCCGAGGAACTGGAAAAGAAATTCGACGGATTTACCGCAATAAAGAGGATCGACTTCAGCCTGGATTCGGGACAGGTAAAGGGGGTAATGGGTCCCAATGGAGCCGGTAAGTCAACCCTTTTACAGTTACTCTCGGGTTACCTGTTGCCAACCTCGGGGGAAATATTCTTCCAGGGTGAGAAGGTAACCCATGCCTCGACATCGAGAAAGAGCAGAATGGGGATTTCTTACCTGCCACAGCGCCCGTCTCTCTTTCCCTCGTTGACCGTTGAGGATAATTTGAGGGGATCTGCCCAGTGGAACTCCAAGTTTTCCCCTGACACTACTGATGCCAGGGTAGAGGAGTTGCTCGAACTATCAGAACTCGAAGGAAGGCCTGGAACGCCGGCAGGGGAACTCTCCTACGGGGAAATGAAGGTTCTGGATCTGGCGATTTCACTGGCTTCTCAACCAAAGGTCTTACTGGCGGATGAACCGACCGCGGGTGTCGATGAGGATGCCAGGGGAAAGATTATTGATCTGTTAAAATTTCTTACCAAAGGTACGTATTCGGGCCAGTTTGAGCTGGACGGACTTATATTCGTCGAGCACTCAAAAGGCGCGCTTTTCGAAGTAGCCGACGTCCTCTGTTTTATCAATCAAGGCGAAATAACGACCACGGATCCACCCGAGCTAATCAGGAACGAACCGGAGGTCAGGGAGTATCTGAAAGAACACGGCCAGTGATAGAAGTTCGGGACTCTTGGGCAAAGACTTTACACGAGAAAAGGACAAGCCGCAAATATCTTGCTGAATTGAACCCTTAACATTTGGGTGATGAGTATCTTAGAACTCGAGAATTTTTCCGTCAAATACGGGAACTTCCACGCGGTAAAGGATTTTTCGCTCCAGATACAACCCGGGGACTCCGTTGCAGTCACCGGAAACAACGGTGCTGGCAAAACTTCCGTTCTGAGGGGCGTAGTCGGGATGGCGGATACGACAGGGAGGATAATTTTTCGGGGTCAGGATTTATCACGTTCTCCCGAGCAACTGCTAAAAACGGGAGCGGTAGGGTATTTACCCCAGAAAAACAGGGTCTTCGGCGAACTTACGACACTGGAGAACCTGAAAATCGTATCACAAAGTCGGTCTTTCCAGGAAATTAAGGAGAAGGTTTTAACCTGGTTCCCGGAACTGGCAGACCATCTCGACCAGCAAGGTAGCAATCTTTCAGGGGGCGAACAGGTTATGCTATCCATAGGGAGAACCCTTGCCAGGGAACCGGATCTGTTGTTGCTGGACGAGCCCACTGAAGGTCTCATGCCCGACCTCGAGCAAAGGCTGGTAAACATCTTACAAAGGGCCAGAGGAGAGCAGGCCGGTATATTACTGGCCGAACAAAACCTTGATTTCGTGGAGGAATTGTGTTCAAAAGCCTACTGTCTACAGCAGGGAAGAAACGAGAG
>CAZWZR010000068.1:4083-5407 GCA_964638365.1 uncultured Thermotogae bacterium
AACTGGAGGTGATAAATGAACTACCCGACCCTAAGTCCAGTAACCATACCTCGGAGAAGGGACCATCTGGTTCATCTCCAAAGCAAACCCTGGAGGCCTTCAGGTAGTATTTGTAAAACCTCTGGATATCATCTGAAGAAAAATAGGGCAAGGAATAGCTATAGTTGAGTAAAATGAAACCAGAGGTTATCCTCAATATGAACAAAGGAGGTAAATTATGGATCAATACCACGAACCGGTAGAAGACCTTGAAAAAGAGGACAGAGACGCAGTCCGAACCCTTATGAGCTTGAAAGAGGAAATCGAGGCCGTGAGCTGGTACGAGCAGCGAGCCGCAGCGACCGAAGATGAATCCGTAATCGACGTGCTCGGACACAACCGCGACGAGGAAATCGAACACGCCTGTATGGTACTAGAATGGCTCAGACGTAACATGGACGGCTGGGACGAGGAACTGAGGACTTATCTCTTCACCGAAGCGCCAATTTCAGAAATCGAGGAACTCGAAGAAGGAGAAGCCGAAGGGGAAGGAGAAGGAGAAGAAAAAGAAGAAGACGGGCCCGAGGATTTAGGACTGGGTAGTCTTTAATAAGCTTACAAAAGAGGTGTAAAAAATGGATATTCTAAAACGATCACTGGCTCCGATTACCGACGAAGCATGGAAGGAAATAGACGACCAGGCGAAAGAAGTACTGAAAAATCAGCTGACCGCGAGGAAATTCGTCAATACCGTCGAACCTGAAGGATGGGAATACTCGGCAATTCCCGAGGGTAGATTATCAATCAAGGAGGACTCCCCGGAAAAAGTCAGGTACGGGGTAAGAAAAGTCACTCCGCTGGTTGAAACCAGGATTTCTTTTGAGCTCAACACCTGGGAATTGGACAACGTCGCGAGAGGTGCGGAAGACGTCGACCTCGCCCCGCTGGAACAAGCAGCGGCCGATGCCGCAAAGTTCGAGGAGGACGTAGTATACCACGGCATGAAAGACGCCGGCATAACGGGACTGCTCCCGGCTGCCGAAACTGCAATTGATCTACCTGAAGGATCTTCCGGAATACTCGAGGCTGCTTCGGAGGCGGTGACAGTTTTCCAGGAAGAGGCGATCGACGGACCCTATTCGCTTGTTGTAGGCAAGAATCTCTGGAAATCCATCGCCCAGACCACCAAGGGGTACCCGCTAAAAAGGCAGATTGAGGACTTGATTGGCGGATCAATTGTTTACAGCCCACAGGTAGAGGACCCACTCTTCGTGTCGGCTGAGGACGAAGACCTGCAGCTGGTATTAGGACAGGATTTCTCGATAGGATACGAGGACCACACTAC
>CAZWZR010000068.1:5507-6851 GCA_964638365.1 uncultured Thermotogae bacterium
ACCGGTTCCGACCTCCCGGAACGACCTTCACTCTTCTTCAAACCTCCAAGCGCCGTCATTGGGCCGGGTGATCCGATAGTCATTTCCGGAAAAAATAGGTTCGACCCCGAGGGAGAGGTGGCCGTAGTAATCGGGGAGAAATGCCGAAACGTGGACCGGGGAGAAGCTCTAAACTACGTCCGGGGTTTTACCGGTCTGAACGACGTCACGAACAGGGAAGCCCAGGAATGGGAACAAAACTGGGTCCGGGCCAAGGGCTTTGACACGGCTGCTCCTATTGGTCCTTACGTTGTTACGCCAGACGAGTTAGAACTCCCGCTCTCCTTCCGGCTGGAGGTCAACGGAACGATTCGGCAAACCTCCGATACCTCGGAGCTGATTTTCGGTATCCCGGAACTAATTGAGGAAATCAGCTCCTTTATGACCCTGCATAGCGGCGACGTAATATCCACCGGTACACCAAAGGGGGTCGCTCCGGTAGAGGACGGGGACGAGATCAAACTGGTCATCGATGGAGTAGGGGTCCTCAAAAACCGGGTAAAAACTGGTTGTTAAACTTCTTACATTTTCGTCCCAGCTATCACCTATCTTTGACGGTGTAAGGGAAATACAAGGCCTCCGACTTGACCGTATCCATTTCGGACCTTATATTCTAAACAGTTTTTAAGACAATAGAGGAGGGTAACAATTGGCAGCACCAACTGTAGATAAAGACCTTTGTATAGCATGTGGTTTATGCTCACAAACGTGTCCCGAGGTATTCGAGCTGAATAACGATGAAGGTTACGCCGAGGTAAAAGAGGACGCAGCAAGCTGTGACGAAGCCGG
Organism: uncultured Thermotogae bacterium; assembly: GCA_964638365.1. GTDB lineage: Bacteria > Bipolaricaulota > Bipolaricaulia > M55B111 > M55B111 > JAGXLP01. Next base: position 6,336 of record CAZWZR010000068.1, read on the forward strand.
TTGCTGCGAAGAGGCTGCGGACCTTTGCCCGGTCGACGCTATCGAAGTTTAAAACAACGGTAGATTATCAAGGCGGGGGTCCTCCCCGCCTTTCTTTTTCCAAACAAAAATAGAGGTGGGAAAAGTGGAAAACGTAGCTGCAATTGTAACTGGTAGCTCCCGGGGAATTGGCAGAGCTACAGCGGTAAGGCTGGCCCAGGACGGATTTAAAATCACTGTTAACTATTCGCAGGATGCAGAAGGCGGAGAAGAAACGGTACAAATGATTGAAGACCATGGAGGAGAGGCCTTCGCCGTACAGGCCGACGTATCCAACCCGGAAGCTGTTGACCATATGGTAGAACGAACTCTGGATGAGTACGACGACCTCGGTGTACTGGTAAACAACGCAGGGTTCTCTCAGCACGCGACCCTGGACGAACTCACCGACGAAGACTGGCAAAAGAGCCTGGATGTACATCTAACGGGGCCCTTTTACTGCGCCCGAGCTGCCGCTCCGGCAATGCAGGAACTTGG
>CAZWZR010000068.1:6951-8100 GCA_964638365.1 uncultured Thermotogae bacterium
GATCGGGTCGCCGAGTCCCCGGAAATCGCGAGCGTAGTCTCTTTTCTCGCTTCCAGTGACGCAAGTTACATAACCGGGGAGACTATCAACGCCAATGGCGGAGTTTACATGACCTCTTGATCCATTTGAAGGATCAGCCGTTTAATACCCGATCCCTGGTAAGACTGACGATCGTTCCCGTTCGTCGATCTCTTCTGGCACTTAACCGGCAGTCGGTGGCTCCCAAGAACTTCTCCGTCGTTCAGTTTCTTAAAAAATCTCATCGCCGGTAAGTTCCAGAAGAGATTTGTCATTTAGGATTCTGTTCGGTCCGACGTTATACCAGGGAAGCTAAATTTTAGCAACGAGCAAGGACTTTCCCGTAACCACGAAAAGCCGGGGGCATTACAGTATATTCGGGCAGTCGATTACTTCCTCCAGCCTCTCTCCGTCCTTAACCCTTATATTGCGACCCTTCTTCTCGATCAAACCCTTACTCTGGAGCTTCCCCAGTTTCCGCGAAAGAGTCACGGGCGAACAGCCAACTATATCGGATAATTCCTTGTTGGAAATGGCAAAGGAGGAGTTTTCACCGTTCGATATCAGTCTCAATAGCCAGAATGCGGTATTTTGAAGAACGGAGCAAGAATAGAGTTCCAGTCTGCGCCTCAATCTCTTCATATTCCGAGCTATTTTCTTCCCCAGCTTTTCTCCGGCCAGTCGCATGAGCTGTGGAAACGCTTCCTGTTCGATCATGAGGACTCTTGACTCGGACACCGTAGCGGCAGACGTGTTCCGATATTCCTCATCCAGGAAGAAGTCGTCACCAAGCAGAACGTCGCCCCGCTTGAAGAGACTCAAAGTTACTTCATCTCCGGCCACGGTAGAAGAGAATTCTCTGACTACTCCGTGACAGACCAGGTAAAAACCGGCCACCCTTCTCTTGGCTTCGAAAACCTTACTGCCCTCTGCGTAGTCAAATACCCTGACCATTTTTCTCTCCGTTAGGAACCCCCTTACCTCCTGATCTTTCAATATACAGTCGGAATCATCGACGATACATTCGGACAACTCTGTAGCAATTTTCAACTCGAATCACCCACCAGGTAGCGTTCTCGGTATTTCTCAAACTGAACGAGACTTGCTGTATATAGAAAGATTTAAAAGATA
>CAZWZR010000069.1:0-8076 GCA_964638365.1 uncultured Thermotogae bacterium
GATTCACGTGCCGGATATGCTAGAACCTTTTATCTCCGGGATCTATGCAAGTACCTTTAAAACCATCACAGAACGGGTTAATATTTTACATTGTAGTTAATATTCGAGGTGATTGGAATTAGCGACAAAGAGGAAGAACCCGCTGAAAGTATACTGGAATCATTGGGCTTCGGCGAGCTTGCGAATTTACTGAAAAAATCCGACGTCTTCAGTGAGAAAATGGACGAAGTGAACGAGCAGATAAAAGAGCGTCTGGATGAGGATGACTGGGAAGAGGCAAAACCGAAGTTTGATTATAATTTTTCCATCGATACACTCGAAGGCGGCGGTACAAGATCCAGCCGACCAAAAAAAGGGGCGAGGCCTCGCAACAAAAACAAAGGAGATGAAAGTTCCTGGTCAACAGGTTCCGCGAAGTTCAAAGAGGGTAAGGAAAAACGCAAGAAGAAAAATACAACCTCGGAATCGCAAAAGAACGACCCCCTGGTAGACCTTTTTGACGAGGGAGATAGCATCAGAATCGTGGCTATGTTTCCAGAAACCAGCAAGGAGGAAGAGCTCGAACTTAAACTACGGTCAGACGAACTCACTTTGGCCACTGAAAACCAACGGGAAACCATCCACCTTCCTTTTCCCGTAAAAGAAGACCCCAGTATAAGTTTCAAAAACGGTATTTTCGACATAGAGTATCAGAGAAAGTAAATCCCTGTAAAGCGCCCTTTTCAGGTCTGTGCCCCCGTCCGGTGAAATACTTCCGTCCATCCTTGTAAGGTATTTCATTTATACCAAAAAGTTACCTCCCTTATACTTTCCTACATTGAGTTTGTCGGTAATTTTACGTTGCGAACTATATATAAATATCTAAAAAAAGAGAAGTGGTCAACGCCTTGGAAAAAGAACACAAGTTCGAAGAACTCGCTCAGTATTTGAGCCCGGATGGAGCAAAAGAAATACTGGATCGGCTCGACGATTTTTTTGGTACAAAAAAAGAGCTCGCCGACAGAATCGGTTGTAGCTATCCCACGGTTAAAAAATGGTCAGGAGGGAACACACCGGGAGATAAGTATCTGCCGGCAATTCTTTCTCTTGCTTTTGAACAGGTCCCATCAACTAAAGAAATCGTTGCCAGAGATATATTCAGGCTGAGGGACCTGGGAAAGGACCTGGGGGTACTAAAAGAATTTAAATCGTCTACCTCACAATTCCTGGCGGAACTGGACAAGGAAAGCGTAAAGATACTTCGTTACGTCGACAAGCATCGGTTTGCCCACATTAATGAACTAGCAAAATATCTCGGTTCAAATAGCCATAGTGAAATCCTGACACGAATAGAAGAAGTTATAAACGAAAAGAGCGAAAGCTACTTTGGCGAGCCCGCTATGGAATTTCGAAAGAGTGCTCTGGATGGACAGACCGGAAAAACCGTGACGTTTTCCTGGTGGCTGACCAGAACCGGTCTACAAATACTGGACCCTGGCTCCAAAAAGGATCGACTTGAGGTATTTGAGAGCGGAAGTAAAATAACCTTTATTTACAGCACCGAAATTGACGAGTCATTCAACCCGGAAGCTTCAGCAGAATTCAACCACGGCATACTCTCAATCGACGTCTTGCCGGAATACGAAAAAGCATAAAATTCAAAGGAGGACCTATAAATGGCTTTACAAGCTACTAAAGAAACTTCGGACTCGGGCGGAGGGCTGCCGGAAGCTATTGACAAAATTCTAGAAAAAGGATTGGTGATCAACGCGGACATTACAGTTTCCGTTGCCGACGTAGAGCTCCTCGGCGTCAAAGTCCGGGCGGCGCTGGCGTCCTTCGAGACGGCGGCCGAATATGGGCTCGAATTTCCGAGCGGGACAAATACGGAAACCCAGGCCTGGCAAGAAGCGTATCAGGGCAAGGAGACCTGTCCTCAGTGCGGCAAAGAAGTTTTGAAGGAGCCCCTCCTCGAAGAAGGATGTCCGTGGTGCGGGTGGGAAAGCGCCAGGGCAAAAAGCCTCGAGGCCGATGAAGAAACCGCTGGCCCTGGTCTGGAAGGAGAAATGGAGGCTTAACGGCTTGATTACCGGAAACAACTGGGGGGAATATGTCGGATAAAATAGATATAGACTCGGATAACCTCAAGGACGGTCTACTGGGTCTAGTCGTAGCTCTCGTGGAGATAATAAGGGACGCTCTAAAACTCCAGGCTATAAGGCGCATGGATAACGGGAGGCTAACCGACGAACAGATAGAGAAGCTGGGTTCGGCTTTGATAGACCTGGACAATGCAGTGGAAGACATCAAGCAAGATCAGGAGATTGCCGATTCAGTAGATAGCACGAGAGCCGGATTAAATGACGTCATAGAAGAAGCTCTCAACCCGGAAACGTGGGTCTCGGAACGAGAAGATTAGCTTTACCTTCTAACGGGAGGTCGTATATGAGCAGGGAAGTTGATGCTAAACCGGGAAGGTACCTCTACTGTTTGGTGGATTCAGGGGAACGGAAACAAATTGGGGAAGTAGGCATAGAGGGGAACCAGGTCTACTCTATTACTTTCCGGGACGTCGGGGCTATCGTACATGACTGTGCCGCGGACCCTTACAATTCGGACGACGAGGAAGAGATCAAAAGGTGGGTTAAGTCTCACCAAGATGTCCTCGATGAGGTGATGAATGATCCCGACTATGATTCTCTAATTCCTGCTGGGTTCGATACCATCATTAGGCCGAAAGACGAACGTAACGTTAAAGTTACAGTTCAAAGCTGGCTGCAAACGGAATACGATTCTATCAAAAAACAATTAAGCAAGGTGAGAAACAAAGAAGAATATGGCGTTCACGTAACCTATGACCCGGATTGGCTTTCCGAAAAAATCCCAAAAGATACCGAACGGGTCCGCTCCCTGAAAAAGAAGATAGACGCAAAACCCGACGGGGCAGCTTACCTTTACAAAGAGAAACTGGACAAGTTATTATCAGACAGGATGGAAGAGGAGAAGGAAAGCATGCGTGAGGAATTCCTGGAATTAATCGAACCCGTAACGATAGATATGGTCCAGGAAGATGAAAAGCAATTTTCGGGCAAAGGGAAGACCCTTCTCAGCCTTTCCTGTCTGGTAGACGAGGGAGAATATCAGGAGCTGGGAGAAGTCCTGGAAAAAATCAATGGAAGAACCGGCTTAGGGGTCAAATTTACCGGCCCGTGGGCTCCCTACTCCTTCACTGATTTGAAAAAGGCGCAAAAAGGGGATAGTTTCTGAATGGAACCCGAAAGAGACGAAGTGGTGGAATTGCTTGATAGAATTCTGGAAAAAGGGGTTGTGGTAAATGCCGACCTGATAATTACTTTGGCAGAGGTTCCCCTAATCGGCGTGGACCTGAGGGTGGCTCTAGCCGGTATAGATAAAATGCTGGATTACGGCCTATTCGAGGACTGGGACGCTGCACACAGGGCGATTGATGAAGAAAACGAGAGTGGAGGGGCTAGAAGCGATGTCAATCAGACGGGTGATAAGAGTTGAATCGTAAAAAACGCACTACGCTACGAGTAAAAAAGGCGGACCCCAAAGATGCAGGAATGAATATAGGACGCCTGGATCCCGACACCATGGAGGAACTAGATGTGAACGTAGGTGAAGTGATAAAGTTGGCCGGGGAACGGGCGACACCTCTAAAGGCCTTACCAAGCAGGCCGGAAGTGAGGGGTGGAGGAACGATATCGATAGATGGGTTGACGCGGCGTAACGCAGGTGTAAAGCTAGACGAAAAAGTAGAAGTACAAAAGTGGCCGGCCAGCAAAGCCAGAAAGGTCAAACTTAAACCTCTGTTTACGTTAAATCTCGACGATGAAGACAAAAAGTACATCCTATCCGCCCTGAACAACCACCCGGTTACTCCAGAAGACGTCGTGAGAGTTGAGTTATTTGGGGCCGATAAACAGGATTTCGTAATTGAAAACGTTCTCCCGGATGAAGGTCCGGCCATGTTGACTTCGGAGACGGAACTGGTTATTACCGAGACAGGAACAAAGGAAAGGGGCGAAGACCAGGTAACTTACGAATACATAGGGGGGCTCGATCGGGAGATAAAGCGCTTGAGGGAAATGATCGAGTTACCAATGAAGTTCCCCGAAGTCTTTCAGAAATTGGGGATAGAGCCACCAAAAGGGGTTCTGCTACATGGCCCTCCCGGTACGGGTAAGACTTTACTTGCCCGCGCCCTCGCCAACGAGACCGACGCCGCCTTCTTCAACGTGAGCGGCCCGGAAATTATGGGCAAGTACTACGGGGAAAGCGAAGCGAGGTTGAGAAGTATCTTTGACGACGCGAGCGACGACGCGCCCAGCATCATATTTATAGACGAACTGGACGCGATAGCGTCGAAGAGGTCGGAGTTAAGCGGGGAAAAACAGGTCGAGAAAAGAGTCGTAGCTCAGCTTTTATCGCTGATGGACGGTCTGGAATCACGGGGTGAGGTCATCGTAATTGGTGCCACAAATATATCCGATTCCATAGACCCAGCTTTGAGGCGGCCGGGCAGATTCGACCGGGAGATAGAAGTCGGTATTCCTGACCGTGAAGGAAGAAAGGAGATTTTACAGATTCATACCAGATCAATGCCCCTTTCGGACGAGGTCTCACTGAACGAACTTGCAGACGTGACTCATGGTTACGTTGGCGCCGACCTCGAATCCCTTGCCAAGGAAGCCGCCATGGCATCACTTCGAAGGATATTTCCAGATATAGATCTAGAAGGAGAGGGCATACCTTACTCGGTTCTACGTGATTTAAAAGTAGGAGAAGAAGATTTTCGAGAAGCTCTGAAGGAATCCAGCCCTTCAGCTTTAAGGGAGGTTTTTAGCGAAGTACCAGACGTTTCCTGGGAAGACGTCGGCGGACTTGAGGATATCAAACGACAGCTTGTCGAAGTAATTCAATGGCCATTTGAACATCAGGAGGTATTCCGGGAAGCAGATACTGAACCCCCCAAAGGCATCCTGCTATACGGAAAACCGGGCACGGGCAAGACGCTGCTTGCCAAAGCGGTTGCTCACGAAGCCCGGTCCAACTTTATATCGGTCAATGCATCCAATTTTATTTCCAAATGGGTAGGAGAAGCAGAACAGAAAATAACTGAAGTCTTCAAAAAGGCCAGGCAGGCTGCCCCCTGCGTGCTGTTCTTCGACGAAATAGATTCTTTAACGCCCGAACGGGGAGGCAGCGAGGGCAACAAGGTCGTAGAGCGGGTTGTGAGCCAGCTTCTGGTAGAGCTGGACGGCACGGAGGAACTACATGGAGTAGTTGTGATCGGTGCGACAAACCGACCGGACATAATAGACCCTGCGCTCCTTCGATCCGGTCGGCTAGAAGTTCGGCTGGAACTCCCCGAACCTGACGTCAGTGCCCGGGAGGACATTTTTCGGGTTCACACGCGGGATAAGCCACTAGCAGTAGACGTAGATCTCTCCAGCCTGGCTGCTGAGACAGAAGGGCTGGTCGGGGCTGATATAGAGTCAGTCTGCCAGAACGCATCGTTTCGTGCCATACGCAGAGTGATAAACGACGGAGAAGAACTTAAGATTAAAAAAGTGGACTTCCAGAGGGCCAAAGAGTCAGCTTTGAACTCCACGGGGAGCTTTTAAACGAAAAAACCTAGGCGGTAAATAGGCTCAAAAGAGTGGGTGTAATTATGATTGAAGAAGGAGAAGAGTTTTCGATATTTCTGATCGAGGATAGAGAAGAAGACATCGATATTACCCGGGAAGCTTTGAAAGAAGCCGACAGGGACTGCGAGCTTGAAGTAGTAAAAGAGGGGGAAACAGCCTTAAGCAAACTGAAAGAACGGTCCCGGAAGAAGTCAGAGTCCTTTCCGGATATTATCCTGCTGGATTTAAACCTTCCGAAAATGGATGGTCGGAAGGTACTTCAGGAATTAAAAGAAGACGACAAACTTTCACCTATACCCGTTATCGTCCTGACGGTGTCCAAGCGGGATGAAGATATCGCGAAATCTTACGATTCCGGTGCTGCGGGTTATATCACCAAACCTATAGATTTTTCCGAATTCGTTAAAACGATCAACGTCGTGAACAAATACTGGTCGATCAATGAATTGCCCGGAAGAAATTAACCCTTCTTCCCATCCTGCAATCTCCTGTTTAGCTAGGCTTACAGGATATAATGGCATAACGACTTCTGCGTTTCACGAGAAATCTTTTAAGGCAAAGTCAGTTGCCTCGTTACGGGAGAATAATGCGACAGCTTTAGGTGGTAAATAAACTTTCAATTGACTATGGATACTCAAGGGTTCTACCTCTCGGTTTTCAAGCAGGCCCCTAACCTGTTACTAATTCTGGATAAACAGGGTCAGTTAAAGAACTGCAGCAACCACGCCAAGGAGCTTCTTGGATACAAACCGGGTGAATTAAAAGAGGAACAGCTGAAAAAAATAGTACACCCAGAATATAAGGAGAAGGCCTACTCAAAACTAGGTAACTTCGAGGCCTCTTCCGCACCCTACCACAGTTATTTGGAATTGACCGGTGCGGATGGAAAAAGGATTCCCACCAACGTAAGCATAAAAGAGGTCTTCCCTCATAAAGAAACCCCTGAAAGGACTATCTGGATATTTGAAGAGCTGGGGGAAAGGCAGTTAAAAAGCCTGGAGACGAAATGGCAGAGGCTGAAAAAAAAGAACAAAATGCTGGAAGAACTCACCCGCGTACTTTCACACGATTTAAAGGAGCCGGTTCGGTCAATATATACTTACGTCGATTTGTTACTCGAACGTCAAGGGGAACTTCTCCCTACGGAATCACGGGAGCGCCTGTTTAGCGTCAAAAAAAACGCAAGACAAATAAAAAACTTGATGGACAACCTCTCCGAGATATCTCAGCTGGGAACCGATAAATCCTACCGGTTTATCAGCGTGCCGGAAGTGGTCAAAAGTGTAGTCGAAGAACTAAGTGACTGGCAGGGCGAATTTGAAATTGAAGTACAAGACGACTACCCGGAAGTACATTTTGACCCTCAACTAATGAAGATCTTATTCAAAAACCTCATACTCAACTCGTTGATTTATAACCAGGACCCGAAAAGGGTTTTCGTCGGTTATCAGAACGACGAACCTGGGAAAGAAATAGAGCTATTTGTCAGAGACAATGGGGAAGGAGTACCGCCGGAACACCAGTCCATGGTTTTCGAAACATTTCAAAGCTTAAACCCCCCCGAGAACTCCGATACCACGGGAACCGGACTTGCCATATCCCGGAAGATAGTGGAGGAAAACGGGGGAGAAATATGGATGGAGTCTGAGCCGGGCGTCGGTACTGCGGTCTACTTCACCGTCCCGATCTACAAAAAACCTGACGACGCTGAAGGGTCAGTACCTGAGTTTTCTCTTATACCGAACTCTGCGGACGACTCAGAGGAGACCGATTCCGAACTAGTCGATCCCCAAACAGGGCTACATAACAGTTACTACTTCGATCGGATATTAACTCCTCACCTAAAGAGCTACTGCAAAAACGGAAACCAGATAAAGTTTTTAATTATAAGACTCGAACAATACGAGAAACTAAAAAGCAACCTCGAAGAAAAGATACTTCAAAATATTTTAAACGAGCTAATTGATCTGTTCATGGATTCAATTAGGAAATCCGATCTCGTTTTGAGGTTTTCCAGAAACCAGTTCCTACTGTTGCTACCAGGCATGACAAACGAGGTAAAACAGGTAAGAAAGAGACTCAATTCACGGTTAAACACCTGGAACCAGAGCAGAAGCTTTACTGGCTGGTCAGCCCGGCTCTCATTTGGCTCCAGCGTGGTCTCAAACCAGGACGATCCCAATATCGAGGCGTCACTCCGAGAAGCCGAAAAGGAACTTTATAAATAATGGATTTTTTATAAAACCTGTGGGGCTGTAGCCACTCAAAAAATCCAAGCTCGGACCTGCCAGGGAATGGGGAGTTGAAAAACCCTAATATATGTTTTTAAGCAAGGCCCTTTCAATTTATGGTACGGAATCAACTGGTTTCAGCAGGAGAGTTTTCTATAGGAGTTTGAAAATACTATATTTAGAGGTGAATTATT
>CAZWZR010000070.1:0-8011 GCA_964638365.1 uncultured Thermotogae bacterium
CCTGGTATCGCTGAACACGGAAGAGCCAGCGAGCCCGGAGTCGCTCACTGGTGGCCACGATTTTTATTCTTCGCCCAGGTTGAGCCCCGACGGTTCCAGACTTGCCTGGGTGACCTGGGACCATCCCAGCATGCCCTGGGACGAGACCAGTCTCCATCTCGGAGAACTGGATGAGGACGGAAAAATCGAGAACTCCCGGGTAATTGCCGGAGGGAAGTCGGAATCCGTCGTCCAGCCGAAATGGGGGCCCCACGGACGACTTTACTACGTTTCCGACAGGGACAACTGGTGGAATATCTACCGCTGGGCAGGGAACGAAGAAAGGATAACAGAAAAGGAAGCGGAGCACGCCAGGCCACAATGGCAATTCGGTATTTCCACTTATGACTTCCCCACGACCGAGAAAATGGTTTTCGCCTATAAAGATGAAGGACGCTGGTATCTTGCCGAAAGTAATCTGAACGGCGGTAGAGAGGAGACTTTCGAACTACCTTATACCCAGATCTCTTCTCTGAAAGCCGACGGGGACCGGATCTGGTTCGTCGGCGGAGGTCCGAAGCAGCCCCTGGGAATAAGGAAATATAGTCGAAAGGATGGAGGGCTGGAGACATTTCGACTCTCAACCTCGCTCGATCTAAATGAGGACTTCATATCTTATCCAAGCCAACTGACGTATCCTTCCGGGGACGGAGAAAAAGTCCACGGGTTTTACTATCCTCCGAAAAACAAGGAGTTTGTAGGCCCGGATGATGAGAGTCCTCCTCTGCTTGTGATAAGTCACGGTGGTCCTACTTCCGCTAGCGGGGACGATCTTTCTCCGGAAATCCAGTTCTGGACTAGCCGGGGAGTAAGCGTACTGGACGTAAACTACCGGGGTAGCACCGGGTACGGCAGGGAATACAGGGAGAGGCTGAAGAGTGACTGGGGGGTAGTCGACGTGGAGGACTGTGCTGCCGGCGCCCAATACCTCGTGGAAAGAGGAGAAGTCGATCCTGACAGGTTGATAATACGGGGCGGGAGCGCAGGGGGTTATACCACGCTTGCCACACTGACTTTCAAAGACGTATTTGACGCCGGGGCGAGCTACTACGGCGTCAGCGACCCCGCTGCCCTGACGAAGGATACGCATAAGTTCGAATCACGTTATCTGGACGGATTGATCGGTTCTTATCCGGAAGAAGAGGGAGTTTACCGGGAGAGGTCACCGATAGATCACGCGGAGAATATATCTGCTCCCGTGGTATTCTTCCAGGGGACCGAGGACAGAGTGGTCCCACCGAGCCAGGCGGAAGAGATGTACTCTTCTCTAAAGCAAAGGGGAATACCTACCGCTTACCTACCGTTCGAAGGTGAACAGCACGGGTTCCGCCGCGAGGAGAACATAGCCCGGGCGTTAGAGGCCGAGCTATTTTTCTATTCGAGGGTATTTGGTTTCGAGCCGGAAGGAAAGCTCGAAGAAGTTGATATCGTGAACCTTGACTGATTCGGAAAAACCTGATCACCGGAAAAGTCACCTGTTTAAAAAAACGGCTTGTACGGGAGGTGGGTAACATGAAAGGAAGGTGGTCAAACGTTTCCCGTTTCCTGAAGACAGTGGTGGGGATTCTTGCTATCTCGGTTGTCATCTCCGGGACAACCCTTTATTTTACCAAAAAACGGGAAGCCATTGTCTACAACTTTGACCCGGAGAACGCTTACGTCTATACGTTTAATCGTGAAAACTTCCGGTTGAATTACGGGAGCGATCCGAAGAAATCCGTTACGCTATTCTCCGATGGGTTCAGCCCGCTCTGTCTTCTTGGTTGCAGGAGAAGTATAGAGGAGGACGAACTAACGAGTTCGCTCGTTCAGGGGCCTCCTGGGGGTGCTGAAGGAGACGACAGGTCGGATTCTCGGTTCGTTTACCTGGAGCCAGGGGAGTCCCTGAATCTTGAGATGGACATGCAAAAAGGGGATTCCGTACGGGATAGGTTTCCCTATTCTAACAGGCTTATACTGGAACTGGAGGACGAAAGCGATTTGGAAGACCTGTCCCTAAAAATCTCCGGCTACCCTTTTGAGGAAGGAGAAGAGGAGCCGACGGAGGCCGAGCTAAGCGAGGTGGACTTCTCTTATTCCGGCGATTTTGGCAAGTCCTCCGTTTTCGTTCTACCTTCGCCCTATTTCGTTTCTCGGGTACAGTTGAAAGCGGGCGAAGCGAGCGAGAATGAAATCGGTCTCCGGGAGGCGAGCCTGTATCTCGAGAGAAACGAGTTCATCTCGATCGTAACCCGGTTAAAAGGTAACCTCTCGGTAAAGAACGAGGAAAGAGCCCAAGAACTGGAAGTGAAACTGGAGGAGGCCAGAGTTCTGGATCCATATTCTCCGACGACGGATTACCTGCTGGCTGAGGTCTATTCCGGCACAGGGGATTACGAATCCGCCATGGTTAGAATCGACCGGGCTTTAAAAAACATGGAGGCTTATGGTGACTTCCTGGTTCCCCGGGTGGATTTCAACGACCTGTTCAGGAGAAAAGCGAGGATTGCCGGCGAACTTGGAGAATGGGCTACGGCCATCCGTTATATGGAGAAAGCTACGCCGGAGGTGGACCGAGATTTCCTCTCAGAAATTTACCTGAGCAGGTTCGATGAATCCGGGAGTTCTGAAGATTTGGACTCTTCCTTTCTGAATGCCGTACTCGCCTATCGGGATAGGCCGAGGCTGGTTCTCGGGGTTCTCCGTAAGTATTCAAAACAGGAGAGCTGGCTGGAATACGGCCTGAATTACTTTAGCGAACGGGTTCAGGAATCTGAGGGGGGTAGTTACCGGCTGGAAGACGGTCGGAAGGTTTCACCTTATCTAATAAACCTGTCAGTTGCCTTGCTCGAATTCTGGAGAGGGGGAAAAGGCTCGTTTGACCAGGCTATAGACCACCTAACCGCTGCGGAGGAGTCCACTGACAACACCGAGAAACTTGCTTTGGTCGATTCGATTAAGGGACGCCTTTATAGGTCGGAAGGTGAAGAGGGAAGGGCAGAGCAGTACGAAGAACGAGCCCTGGAGTACTTCTCCGACTATTCCAGCCTTTATGACGAGTGGATCGGATTCCTGGAGGCGGGAATTCAATAGGCCGATATTTTTGAAGCTGGTTGAGGGCAGAACCAGGAATGCCTAGAATCCGATTTTCGCACAACGCTTGAATATGGGCTCGGGCCCCGATATCTTTGGCTACTGAAGTTTTCGTAACTTTCTTGTTCCTGTAATTTGCTCGCTTTTATCGACTTAACTTCATAAGCCCGGGGGGATATCGTGGCGAGATCTGAAGTGGAAGAAGAAGAGGATACCTATAGCGACTACTCCAAGCTGTACCTGTTAAAGCGTTTCTTCGAGGACTATCTCGGACCGAACCTGAGGCAGTACCTGCCGGTTCAGGTCCTTCACGTGATCGGAGCGCTGTTTGGCCTGGTTCCACCGCTCCTGTTGCGGAACCTGATAGACGATGCGATTCCCGCGCAGAACCTGCACAGGATCATGATACTCTCACTGCTCGGATTCGGCTCTTTTACTTTGGTGGCTCTGATTCGGTTTCTCAGGAACTACTTCGGCCACAGGATCGCCCAGAAAATAGTCTTCGAAATGAGGAACGATATTTACGATCACTTCCAGAAGCTCCCCCTTAAATTTCACGACAAGAAAAAAACGGGAGAGCTAATGTCCCGGATAATCGACGACTTGAACGTTCTGCAGGAATTCGTCCATCACGGCCCGGAGGGTGTGCTTCAGGCCACCACAACCATTACCGGAGTTCTCGTGATACTCTTCCTTATGGACGTGCCCCTAACCCTAATAGCGCTTTCCTTTACTCCATTTCTGGCCGCCTTTGCGTTGACTCTGATCAAGAGAATGCATAGGGCTTTTCGCAGGAACAGGGAAGCAAAAGGGGAACTCAATGATCGCCTGGAGGACAACCTGGCAGGGATGAAAGTCATAAAGTCCTTTGCGAACGAGGACAGGGAGATGGAGCGGTTCTTTGAGAAAAACGAGGAACACTACGATGCGCGGGCAGCGGCGATAAAGTACTTCAGTACGCTTGGACCTGTATCCTACTTCCTGAATAGTTTTGGACTAGTTCTGACTCTTGGCTACGGTGGTTACCTGGTATTCCAGGGATCGTTGACTTCTGGCACTGTAGTTGCCTTCTATACTTACCTGATAAGGTTTAGAGCACCGATTCTGCGTCTGGTTCAGATCAGCCAGCGCCTGAGTCGCTTCTTTGCCAGTTCCGAGAGGTTCTTTTCTCACCTGGATATCGAGCCAGATATAGTCTGCTCGTCCGGTGGCTTCCGGAAAAACCCGGAAGAAATAGAGGGTAAAGTGGAATACGATGGCGTCTACTTCAATTATCAGGAAGAGGAAAAGGTGCTGAAGGATATAAACATCGAGGTCGAGCCCCGACAGACGGTTGCCTTAGTCGGGCCAAGCGGTGCAGGAAAGACCACGCTCGTACGGCTTCTCCCCCGACTCTACGACGTAAACGAAGGAAGCATCAGGTTAGATGGCGTCGACGTCAAGGAGTGGAACCTGGGATCCCTGAGAAGGAATATCGCCATGGTAATGCAGGATGACTACCTCTTTTCCGGGACCATCAGCGAAAACATCTCTTACGGTAAGCCGGACGTGACGAGGGAGGAGATAGAGGAGTACGCGCGGGAAGCAAACGTAGACGATTTCGTCGACGAGTTTCCGGACGGCTACGAGACGGATATCGGACAACGTGGCGTAAAGCTTTCCGGCGGACAGAAGCAAAGGATATCGATCGCCCGGGCCCTCATCCAGGACCCAAAGGTGCTGATTCTGGACGAAGCGACTTCTTCAGTGGATACGTATACGGAAAAGTTGATCCAGGAAGCCATCGATAAGGTTTCCAGGGGACGCACGACCTTTACGATCGCGCACAGGTTATCTACCATAACGAATGCCGACAAGATACTGTTTGTAGACGACGGTGAAATAGTGGAATCAGGTGATTTTACCTCTTTAATGGACGAGAAAGGTGAATTCTACGACTTTTACCAGCTCCAGTTTGAACAGATGTCCGAGGCTGCCTGATTTTGCTTTCCATAGTTGAGCTGTAAGAATACCGGAAGGGGGCTGAAAGCATGTCCGGAGAAGTTCCGGGGATAGGGAAGTTCTTCGACCTCGAGAAAACTGACTACGAGGGGTACTACACGGATCTGGAATACCCTTGGGACGTTCTGGGGCAAATACCCCAGATAATTGAGAACGAGCTGGACCCTGGGATCAGGGGAGAGGTTTCGGGATCTGCAGAACTGGGGGAAAGGGTCGAGGTAGGCAGCAGTACTGTCGTGGAAGCCGGAGCCACTATCAAGGGACCCGCGATAATCGGAAGTGACTGTGAAATAAGGAGCGGTGCCTATATAAGGAGTGACGTGGTGGTTGGGGATGGCGTAACGGTCGGCAACAGTACGGAACTGAAAAGGAGCTTGATTCACGACGAAGCCGAGATCCCCCATTTTTCTTACGTGGGTGACTCCGTCATCGGCTGGAAGGGTCACCTGGGAGCAGGTGTTAAGGTGTCCAACCTCAAAGTGAACCGGGAGCCTGTCGTGGTTCACCTGGAGAATGACGATATCGACACCGGTCTGCGGAAGTTCGGCTGTCTGCTGGGCGATAGAGCAGAGATCGGCTGTAACTCAGTATTAAATCCCGGTACGCTAGTTGGAAGAAGAACCCTCGCTACTTCCAACACTTCTCTATCTGGCTATTATCCACCGGAAAGGTTTATCAAACTGAACCAAGAAATAGAAGAAACAGAGAGACGCTAAAGAAGGGAGGTAAAATTGGATTTATTTGGTACGGACGGACTTCGCGGGGAAGTGAACGAAGATATTACGCCCGAACTGGCTCTGAAGCTGGGGAAATCCCTCAGTATCATAACGGATGAGGGGGATTCCGTTCTGATCTGTACTGATACCCGAGAGTCGGGCAAAACCCTCGAATACGCGCTCGCTTCCGGTGTGACTTCTATCGGTAGAGATGCGTACGTTTTGGACGTGCTACCGACACCGGGAGTTCCGTTATTAATGGACAAATTTGACGCTAAGGTGGGGTCCGTGATATCTGCATCTCATAACCTGGCAAAGGACAATGGAATTAAGTTCTTCAATTCCGACGGCCTTAAGCTAACACCCAACATCGAAGAAAAACTGGAGAAATACATTGTCACCGGAGACGGCGAAAAATGGGCCAGCTGGGATGAGATCGGTAATATAACTGCCGTCCAGAACGCCGAAGACCTTTACTTTGAATTTCTAAAAAAGAGGTTTAACGGTGGATTGCCCGATCTTTCCGGGTTACACATCACTCTGGATTGTGCCAACGGAGCCACCTACCGTGTTGCCCCCCGGTTATTTTCAGAGCTCGGTGCGGATACGGACGCTATTGGTATCAACCCGGACGGTTTCAACATCAACCAGGATTGCGGTTCGACCTCGCTGGGTAACCTGAAAGAGGAAGTGCTGGAAAGCGCAAGTGACGTCGGTGTCGCCTTCGATGGGGATGGCGACAGGGCTCTCTTCGTTGATGAAGAGGGCAACGAGATAGACGGTGACAGAGTTCTTTACCTTACAGCCAGGTATCTCAAAGAAAGAGGGGAGCTCGAACCACCGACAGTGGTGTCCACCGTAATGAGCAATCTGGGCCTGGAGAGGTCCCTTTCGGAACTGGGGATAGATCTAGTCCGCACGCAGGTTGGGGACAAGTACGTGGCTCAGGAGATGATCAAGCGGGACGCAGTTATCGGGGGAGAGCAATCCGGCCACCTTATATTTCGAGATGTTAATACCACGGGCGATGGAATCGTAACCGCTCTCAAGGTACTTGGTATCCTGAAAGAAACCGGAAAAAATCTGTCTCAACTGGGAAGCGACATGCGGCATTACCCCCAGGTACTGGAAAACGTGCCGACGGACAACAAGGAGGACTTCAAGTCCGACGATGCAATTCAGGAAGAAATAGTGAAACGGGAAAAGGAGCTGGGCGAGCACGGAAGGACCCTAGTTCGACCCTCCGGGACGCAGGACGTGATAAGGGTCATGGTCGAGAGCAGGAACAGGGAGAGAGCGGAAAAGGTAGCGGGTGAATTGAGCGGGTTTATCGACAGAGAGCTGAATGGTTGAAACACCTTTAGGCCTGCTTGACTTACGGGTCTCGTTTTATAAGAGACCGACAAAACTACTTAAAAGGGCTTTTCTACAAGTCCCGTTTCTTGTGGCGGGTTTCTTGACTGGGTTGTTGTAGGTTACAACTTCTTGTAATCCAATATTAAGATTTCTCCTTCTCCTCCACTTTGTTCTGAATTCATACTTCGAAGTGGCAGGGCCAGTTCGGGATCGACCACCCATTCCGCGACAAACTCTTCTTCGGAATTAAACAATCGACATACGTATCCTACGTGCCCGGCAACTTTCTCCTTTCCTGTTACTTTTATCAAACCCTGTCCGTAGAAACTCATTTTCTCGCCGACTTTCAGTTCTAGCTGATCAAAGAACATGCTGTACATGGGGTTGAAAAACATGAGCTGCAGGGAAGGTCCGTAAGATCCCCAGTACCCAAATGCCACGTCACTACTCAACTGGGACGGTTCCACCTCGACTTCCGTGCTATATTTTACCGTGTAATTACCGGCGGCGTTTTCTTCTATCCTCAAGCTATAGATTGCGCTCTCTTGTCCTTCATCCTCCCACTTAACTCGGTAACGGTAAAGCTCGTTCCCTTTAAATTCAAACGGGCTCCATTTCTCACCAAAACTATCGAATGAACAGGTACTAAGGGCCACAGCTATAATTACCAAAACGACTATGATGCCACTATATTTCGTATTCAATATAATCACCTATGGTTATTGGGATACCACATCTTATAACATACCATCAAAAAATTACAAATTTGGGGTGTTATAAACGATTTGTTTGTGAAACAATTGGGGCCAAGTAAAATTCGTCAGAGC
>CAZWZR010000071.1:0-7842 GCA_964638365.1 uncultured Thermotogae bacterium
TTAAGGTGATTTAAATGCAAAACAGGGAGTTTGGAGAGATAGACTGGCAACCATCCGCCCTCGGTTTTGGGGCGATGCGACTGCCGATTATAGGTGAGGATAGGGGTGAAATTGACGAAGATAGGGCCACTGAGATGATCCGGCACGCCATTGACGAAGGCTTAAACTACGTGGATACGGCCTGGCCCTACCACGACGGGAATAGCGAAGAATTTATTGGGAAAGCCCTCTCCGACGGTTACCGGGAGAAGGTACGAGTGGCGACGAAGTCACCTTCCTGGCTAATCGAAGAGCCCTCGGACCTGGATGAATACCTGGATAAACAGCTGGATAGACTGGGTGTTGAAAAAATAGACTTTTACCTGCTTCACGCTTTAAACCGGGAATACTGGGAGAATTACAAAGAGGTAGGGGTTTTCGACTGGATGGATAAAATTAAGAGAGAAGAAAAAATCGGACACATGGGGTTTTCCTTTCACGACGACCTGGATCAGTTTAAAGAAATAGTGGACTCCTACGACTGGGATTTCTGCCAGATCCAGTACAACTACCTGGACAGGGACTTTCAGGCAGGTATGGAGGGCTTGAAGTACGCGAACTCTCAGGGGATGGGAGTGGTCGTTATGGAGCCCCTGCGTGGGGGCAAATTAGCTGCCGAGCCACCCGAGGAAATCAAACAGGACTGGGAAGAAGCGGAAGAAGATAGGAGTCCGGTGAGCTGGGCGCTCAACTGGCTCTGGAGCCAGCCGGAAGTATCTCTGGTGCTGAGCGGGATGAGTACGATGGAGCAGGTAAGGGAGAACGTAGAACTCGCGAAGCGTTCCTCGGTGGGCAAGTTGAGCGAGGCGGAAACCCAACTCATGGAAGAAACGGCAGAGAAATATCGGGAGCTATCGCCGGTTAGCTGTACCGGCTGTAATTACTGCATGCCCTGCCCCAACGGGGTTCAAATCCCCATGATATTCCAGCTCTACAACGACTCGGAGGTATACGGTAGGTACGAAGAAGACGAAGAAGAATACTTCAATCTGGACGAGGATAATCGTGCGAGTGCCTGTATTGCCTGTGGAGAGTGTGAAGAAGCCTGTCCACAGAACCTGGAAATAATTGATTTGCTCGAAGATGCTGCGGTCTATTTTGAAGAGAACTGAGTTGGTTGAGAGAGAAGATAAACCCCACCCGGATTAAATCGGCAATCCGGGTGGGGGAATTTTATTAGCCCTATTCTCCGTATTTGAAAGTTGAAACGACTTCTCCTTCGGGATTAATTAGACTGGCTTCACCTTCCTGGTCGTTCCAGACTTCTTCCTGGGTCCAGGGCAAGTCCTGCCAGCTGGCATAATAGGAACTGGAACCGGGACCGCTGTGGATTCTCATTACGCTGAGCGGGGGGATAGTAGTCTTACAATCGGATTGTTCCGTGAAATCGAATTTTCTATCCCCTTCATCCACCTCCAAAACGTATCCGCAAAGATCGATTTGCTCTCTAGAAAGGTTGAGCAGTATTACAGTCTCGTGCTCCCCCTCCCTGATAATTTCGACAATTGAAAGCCCTTTTTCGTGTTGATCGGCGACCGATACAAAAGAAAACGCCGATACAAGTAAAATTAAAACGATAGCTAAACTGGCTAACCTGACTCGTTTGTCCCTAAATCTACCGCTGTTGGGTCTGGTTTTGATCATAAGCACCCCCTTGTTCTTGTGCTATCAATCACTCTTAAGTATTGTAGATCAATCCGATCCTGTCTGCAAATAAGTATTCGCTAGCACTTCATGGAGTTTGGGGGTTAAAGTGTTTGACTTATCAGCCCTAATTTATATCGAACCTCTCCTCCAGTTCGGCCCGTGTATCTTCCGATAAACCGAGTTTACCTAGGTTGGCTTCGACGGAATCAGATGATCCGTAACCCGCCAGGTACCCGTTTAAACGAGCCGCAGCCGTTGAATCCCTGAGCCCGTCGGGATCTGGATAAATTTCCCTTAACTCGTCAATAAATTTACCGTTTTGTTTAAGGCGGTACTTCTGATGGTAATCCTCCGCCGCGTAAAAATTCTTTAGCTCCATTATTCTGGTTTGTATTTTGCCATCGAGGTTTTTCGAAAGTTTTTCTTTACTTGACTCCGCTTTCTTCCTTTGCTCTTCGTTTTGATAGAAAAGTATTTTATCGTACTGGCGCTTGAAGCTGCCGGATTCCGGGTCATGGTTGTTCCAGAAGATTTTGGCCAGCTCTTCGAATGTGATTTCTGAAGGATTATAATCAACCTGGATCGATTCAGTGTGATCGCCGATATTTCGGTAAGTCGGGTTCTCCGTCGTTCCGCCGGCATAGCCGACTCTTGTTCTGATGACTCCTGGTTCGGCTCCGAATAAAGACTCCCCTCCCCAGAAACACCCGAGGGCAAAGGTGGCCGTCTCGATTTCATCATAGCTCAGTTGGTCAATTTCTGGAAGGTCGGTTGAAGTATTACTGGTTTCGCTTTCCGCGGATAGGGCGGAAAAGCCCATTAAATTAACCACCATGAACAAAGCCAAAAGTACATATATACTGGAGTTAACGTCTTTTAGCATCTTTACCTCCCATAAAAAGAGAAAACTGGTTCTAACTAATATTAATTTTAATTTAAACTTTTTTCCACCTCGGTTAAACCCGTTGTGTTATTTATCCAGGTCCGGTACACGATCTGGCAGTTTGGAAATAAAAAGAATTACTGAACAAATCCCTATCAACGAATAAATTTCGACCGATAAACGGAACTTATTCCCGATAAAAAGTGATTATATCTAGAAAAACGGGGTAAAAACCGTTAATTTTTATGAAGAATCCCTTTATTCCAAGTGGTAGAAATGTTTGAGAACTTTGAAGAGACTCCTGCTCATAAAAAAAGCGATAAAGGTCTGACGTATTTGCGGTTAATTCTACTTGCTGCCGGCGTAGCTTACCTAATTTTCGGCTGGGCTTACCAGGCCTACCTGCCGGGTAGCTTACCGATGTCGATGACTCAAAGAATAGGGGCCTCGCTGTTTTTCTTTTCGATCCTGGCTTTCACGTACCTGAGTTCCTGGGCGAAGGAGAACCCGGAAATACTGATGTATTTAGGGGCCGCGGGTGCGGTATCGCACCTTCTCTATTTCGCTTTTGTAAATAACTATCAGTTGAACTACGCCCTGAGCGTGATAGTAGTCATTATTGTCATAAACTTCTTATTGCCTGGGGACCGGAAGTTACGGTTGTTCAACGCTGCTGTAAACGGTGGCGTGGCTTTTTCCGTCCTATTCGGTGCCGACCCTACGTTTAACCGAGTAGTTTACGTAGTTTCCTTTGTTTCTATAAGCATAATTTCGTATTTGCTCAGCAGCTCAAAGCGACAGGCAAGAGAAGAATACGAACGTCTATTCCGTGATTCGCCGATAGGGCTCCTACGAGCCACCCCGGACGGTACAATCCAGTATTACAACGAAGAAATGTCGAGAATGTTCGGCGACCTCTCTCAGGAAGAACTGGAAAAGATAGATATCTTCGAGGTACTTGGCGTATCTTCGGAAGAACCGGATGTAATAGAAGACGAGGAGAAGCTTGTAACCTGTCCCTGGGGTGAAAAAATCTGGGTGGATTATAGCGTAAAACGGATTTCGAGTAATTCGGATGAATCTTCGGACGTAATTATTGCCTGTAACGACATATCGGAGAGGAAGGAAGCGGAAGACAGAATTGAGTACATGACTTTCCACGATGATTTGACCGAACTCCACAATCGAACTTTTTACAAACAAGTAGTCGACGAATTAAACACGGCAAGTCAGTTCCCGTTCAGCGTCCTCTTTATCGACGTCGACAAGCTGAAGCTTGTGAACGATGCTTTTGGGCATAATATAGGAGACGAACTCTTGATTAAAGCTTCCGAAGTGATAGAGGATTCCTGCCGGGAAGAGGATCTTGTATTTCGCTGGGGTGGAGACGAAATAGTTGTATTGTTGCCTAATACCCGCGCCGAAGAAAGGGAAAAGGTAAGGGGTAGGATTCACGACAGAAGGCGAGAGACGGAGTTCGGGCCGATAGATCTGCGGTTTTCCGTGGGAGGTGCCACCGCGGAAAGGCACCTCAGCAAGAAAGGGCTTGATTACTTGTTCCAGGAAGCAGAAGAAGAGATGTACGAACGAAAACTTGGAAAGCAGGAAGAAGTTTCACGGGAAGTGCTGGATACGATCATGGATAGAATAGGTGACAAATCGGATTACGTCCTGGCGCACCTCCGAAGGGTTAAAAAACTTGCGCTGAAACTGGGGGAGGAGCTGGGGATGAACGAAGATGAACTGGATAAACTCGGAAAGGCCGCAAGGTACCATGACATTGGTAAGGTTGCAGAGGACCAAAGGACTCTGGCAAAGTACTACCAGGATCTGACCGAGGAGGAAGAAGAAGAGCTCAAGACCCACTGTAACGTGGGGTATCAGATTGCCAAGGAGCTTAAGGGTTTAAGTGGAGTGGCTCGGTCTATACTGCATCACCACGAATGGTGGGACGGCAGCGGCTATCCAAAGGGTGCCTCCGAAGAAGAGATACCCTACATGGCAAAAGTAATATCCGTGGTCAATGTCTACGATGCCATGACAGCCCCGCAGTGCCACCTTGAGAAGAAGCTGTCCCGTGATGAAGCAGTCGAGCGGATTAAGAGAAGATCTGGCAGTCAGTTCGACCCCGAAATCGTCGATAAGTTTCTGGAAATGGCACAGCCCGAGTTCTCTCTGGAAGAGTGATAATAACGTTTGGGACGGATTCGACTAGCTCCGAAAACGAGAATGGACGTAATCCTTGTGTTCTTCCAGGAACTTATCCAGCAATTTTTCCGCCTTTTCCGGGCTGTTTACTATGTCGTCTAGATCCAGGGCGCGGAGTGCTTTCTCCCGGGATCCCTCGATCGCGGCCTCAGCACTCATTTTTTGAATTACTCCTTCACGATGGGTCAAGCTGGCAATCCCTCCCGGCAGTTCCCCAATATAAAAGCCGTTAATTCCACTGTAGGTAACCGTGGCGGGAACTTCGACTACCATATCGTCCGGTAGGTTTGGTATTTTACCTTCGTTTACGAGGTTTGCGCCGGAGAGGAAGACGTTCTCGTCGGTGGTTTCGCCCTCGATGGTCCTCGTAAAGCTGGCGTCCCCGAAAGTATGGCGTTCGTAATCCGATAGCTCGGCGACGAACTGTTCTGTTGCGTAATCCCCATCCAGCAGTTTTTTCATCCTATTCTTCCAGGCTTCTTCCTCCTCAAGGTGCCCATCGAAATCGTAGCCGCTGCAGTCGTTGAACTCCGGAGCGTAGCCTATGTATTCACCGACGTGACTGTCGTTTTCGTGGGGCCAGAGGCCGTAGGTCTTATACAGATATCGGGATAAAGGCTGCCAGTCCCGTTCTTCGGCCAGGCTGACCATTTCAGTGTAGAGGTCTTCACCCGTTTCCCTGTCTCTGAGTTCAGTTATCCATACCATGTGATTGATTCCAGCCCCTTCCAGGTGAATTCGTTCTCCTGGCAGGTTAAGTAGTTCTCCTAAAAAGTGATCCCGGAAGTCCCAGTTGCCATCACAATAGCCGTAAGCCTCCAGCTCCGTGTAATGGTTCACGGCATACGCGAGCCTATCCTCGGGGTTAGTAAATATAATTACTTTAGCGTCCGGGGCAATTTCCTCGGCGTCCCTGCACACGTCCATAACTAATGGAGCGGTTCTCAGGGTATGGGATAGGCCCGCCGGACCCCTGTTCTCTCCTAATGTATGCTCTATCCCAAATTCTTTTAATATCCGGAAATCCTTCCGCCAGCGGTCTATCCTGTCTTCCTCGGCGGTAATCAAGAGGTAGTCCGTTCCCGGAAGGGCTTCCTTTCTATCGGTGTGAAGGTTTAGCTCCATCTCTGCATCCAGGAATCGGTTCATTTCCTTAGCTGTCTTTCCGACGAGTTCTAGCTTCTCCCGGTCGATGTCTACCAGGTCAAGAGTCGCTCCGTTCAGGGCTTCAGTCTCCAGAATCGACAGGATGCTGGTCGGTCCGAAGATAGTGCTCCCCGCACCTACTAGAGTTATCTTTGGTTGTTGAGTTCCCACTTTTACCTCCTCTTGAAATCATTTTTTACTCTTGGGCTCGTTCTAGCGGTCGATCCAGACGGGACTCGACCAGGCCATATGGCCGTTCTTCTCCGATACCCTCAGGTAAAGGTAATTCCTTCCACTTTTTAATTCGCCAACGTAAAAGTTGCCTTTGACACTCCGTTCCTCCTCAGTTGTCGCTTTATGCAGTTTGATTTTAGGTGAGTTGAAGTAGAAGACGTCTTTGTTGAGTACTTCTTCCCTCTTAACCCCCGTTTCTTCTTCTATCTTTCTTTTTGCGTATTCCTCTAGAGCAATTACTTCGCTACTTTCCCCGAGTTCGGATATCGTTTTGCTAAAATCGTATCCGTTCCCTCGAAACCTGAGTTTCGTGTCGGGACCACCAATAAGTTTTACTATCACGGACTGTTTCAACTCGGAATTCAGTTCGTTGCCGGACCGTCTGGTGGCCAGATTCCAGCCAACCTCTTTAGCGCTCCAGTGGAGTTCCTGCCCGAGGCGGGTAAAGCAGCCATCGGCGCCTGTGAATTCCCCGTTTTCAACCTTAATGGCTCCTTCCCAGTCAAGTTCATCTACGGAAAGTCCGTAGTGATCTGCCGGACCCCAGCCGAAGTCAATTTTTAGGTTATAGCGGGAGTCCTTACCGAATTCTCGATCCGGTATGTGGTCATAGGCCCGAACCCTTTTTCCGTTTAAGATCAGCTCGACTCTATCCAGTGCGTCCGGACAGTTCACTTCAAAGTCGACCCTGGCCTCCTCAGAGTTTTTAACAACGCTACCCATCGGCTCTGCGTTTACGTGATAAGAAAGCTTTATCCGGTCACCGGTTACAGCATAAGTTCTCCGATTTTTAATGGCTTCGTAGAGGCCATCCCGCGTTAACGAATCAGCAAGCACAGCCGCAAGTCCATTTCCGTAGCCACCGGGCAAGCCCGGGCCGTCGTTGCTCGCGATGGCTCCGACCCGGTAGCCTCGATCGAGACCCTCCTGCCAGAGAGACCCCGTGTGGCCCGGCCCCATTGAAGGGTTGTTATTGAGTTTTAACCTGCTCGGCTCTCTCTCCGAAGAGCCGTGGTAGCTGTAGATTTCCGCGACCGGAGAGAGGTCTTCGTTGAAGGAATCCCAGTCCTTGCCGCGGCGTTTTTTCTGGTACCCTATATGATGCGGGATCACCAGTGCCTTCTCCCCTGATAAGTTTTCGTAGAGGTCGGGAAGTTCCGGCTCCGGGTCCAGATTGCCGCCCCCCTCAAAATAAATTACGTTGTTATCGCCGTATCGTCGTCGGTCCCCGTGCCACTCGTATCCAGTAAGTGTAACGAATTCTCCGGGTTCGTGGTGTCTTGACGCAGCCTCCTGTATAGCCTTCCACCAGCGGTCGTACTCCCGTCGATGCCCGGTAGATTCAACCAGAAGTTTTGAGGCTCCTTCGTCTCGGCCAAACGAGTCACTCAATTCTGATGGCTGCCCGAGGTACTCTTTTTCCCCGTCGGAATCCTGAAGAAACCAAACGAACGGGTAGCAGAGTAGTGGATAAAAATCGAGGTTCTTCTTGGCTGACTTGATAATAGAGTCGGCTTTTTCTATATCCTGGAGGTGTTTATGGAAATCTCCCCAGAATACCTCTCTTTTGCCCATGAGTTACCTCCTCAATTATTTGGTCAGTTGCCCAGGTCGGACTTTTCAAGGGTCTTCTTTTGCTCCTCCGTTGGTGGTACAGGACCCTCCAGCAACGGATCGTTTGACTC
>CAZWZR010000072.1:0-7770 GCA_964638365.1 uncultured Thermotogae bacterium
CTCCAACAGGGCAGTTCTGACTGCAGGGGTCACAGGGAATTTTCTGGGGACACTCGATTGCTGCTATAGCACCTTCTTTCAGCCTCTCTTTTGAAGGGACCTCGACACTTTCCGGATCAAGATGACCTGTAGTCCTCCAGAGACTTTCTTGTCTGTCGCTCATTGATGCACCTCCTCTAATCCTTCTCTTAATTCTTCGTAATATGGTCCCGACCTCAGTGTCTTCAACCTGGAGCGAGAGTCATCTATAATTTTCTCCTCCTCATTCCCCCCCATACCGAGTTCCAGTACTGCATCCGCGCCGGCGATCGTACCTTCGAGAGCGGCGGAAGTAGCTTCCTCAATCCCGGCGACGTCTCCGACCGCGTATACGTCATTCCTGGTGGTCTTCATTCTTGAGTTCCGCTTCGGAACGTACCCGCCAAGGCGACTCTCGTGTTCTAGCTCGCAATTAGCATGGTGAAGTAACCTGTAGCTGGGGGACAGGCCGACGCCGAGAGCAAGCACGTCTACCTCGTATTCTTCTTCCGTCCCATCGACTATACTCCCTTTGCCATCGACCTCGGCAACAAAGACGCGTTCAAGGCTTTGCTCTCCTTCGGCTTTGAGAATTTTGTGGCTGGTAAGTATCGGGACGCCAAAACGCCTTATCTTGGCGGCGTGGACGAAGTATCCGCCTATTTCCGGTGCTATCTCTACGACCGCTTTTACGTTTACATCTGCCTGCAGGAGCTGATAGGCAACGATCAATCCGACGTTCCCTGCACCGACCATTAAAACCTCCTCACCCGGCTTGACTCCGTAGACGTTCATCAGAGTCTGGACTCCTCCTGCTCCGTATACTCCGGGCAGGTCGTTGTTCGGAAACTTGACCGTGTCTTCCGTCGCTCCAGTAGCCACTATGGTCTTTGTCGGTTTTATCTTCTGAAATTGCTTCTGATTCCGGTAGACGCCGACCGAATTTTCGTATATTCCAATCGCGCTTGTAGAAGTCATCGATTCTATATTTCCGTTCTCTTCGACTCTATCTACTAGTTCCTTTCCAATGTCGATACCCCTTTCACCAGCTTCCTCTTGGGACGAGCCGAAGAACTTGTGCGTCTGCTTCACTAGTTGCCCGCCAAGAAATGGGTTTTCGTCGACTATCGTAACGGACGCCCCTGCCCCCGCCGCCGTTAGGGCAGCTCTCAAACCAGCAGGGCCGCCCCCGACAACGAGGACGTCCGTTTGAATTGCGGTGATTGGATCGGCTTCAAGGCTTTCCGAGCCCTTCGGTAGTTCGGGGAACCCGCTCTGTTTTTCGACGCTCATTCCCTCTTTGACCTGAGTTATACATGTCCTGACGTTTGGGGTTCCGTCTACTTTCATCAGGCAGGACGAGCACTTGCCGATGGCACAGAACAATCCCCTTGGCCTGTCTTTCTCGCCGCTCCGGCGCAACTCTTTTATCCCTTCGTTATGAAGGGCAGCGGCGATGGTTTCACCTTTTCTACCGGTAACTTCTTTCCCTTCATAGGTAAAATTTACCGTATCCCCCGATGAAAAAGAAAGGATAGGGTGTTCGGTTATTCTCATAAATAAAAAGTCCCCTCCTTGGAATGCCTATTTGGATTTCCCCGGCAGGGTTATGCTATAATAAGGGGCTCAGGATTGTCAAATTACGCCGGGCTGAATAAGATACGTCCTTGTTCGTCCGCGCGGAAGTATTCTGTCTATGGTCTGCCCGACCGATTCTATCAGGGGTTGTAAAAGGGGGAATATGAGAAACCCATTGCCCGATTCCTTATACAAGAGCAGGATTAACGAGCGCGATGAAGATATCAGGGGACCATATTTTCGCGATCAGACCGCCATTATACACTCCCTTCCCTTTCGAAGGTTGAAGAACAAAACGCAGGTCTTTTTTGCTCCGGAGAACGACCATATATGTACCAGAATAGAACACGTCCTGCACGTATCGACGATTTCCGCAACTATATGCAAGGGTCTGGGGCTTGACGTCGAGCTGGCCCAGGCAATTGCCCTCGGTCATGACCTCGGCCATGCACCGTTCGGTCATTCCGGAGAAGACGTCCTCGACCGGTTGAATCAGAACAAAGGTGGTTTCGTCCACGAGCTGCACGGATTGAGGATAGTCGATAAATTGAGCCGCTACGGTAAGGGATTAAACCTGACTTACGCCGTCAGGGACGGGATGGTGTCTCACTACGGCGAAGAATTTAGTCAATCCATAGAACCCCGGGAAGACAAGAAAAACCTGTCAGAGCTGCGGGAGAGGGGAACACCCCCAACGTCCTACGAAGGTTGTGTCGTAAGGATGTCGGACAAGATTGCCTATTTTGGCCGGGATATAGAAGACGCTATCAAGGCGGAACTGATCGAAGAAGAGGACATCCCGGAGGGCGTCAGGGCCGAGCTAGGCACTAAGAACGGGGAAATAATCGACGTGTTCGTGAAGGATCTGATCGGCTGGTCCCGAGAGAACGGTCGGATTGGCTTCTCGAAGGACAGGTACGAACTCATGCGGGATTTAAAGGAGTTCAACTATGCAAACATATACGGGCATGATAGGTTGAAAAGGTACGCCAGACACGCAGAGGTCATTCTCAATATCCTTTTCGATCACCTCAAGGGCTTGATGGACGAGTTTGGAAGAAATTACAAAGGTTATATGGAAAGCGATATACCCCTGGACAGGAGATTTGGTGATTACCTCAGAGGTTTAAGTGACTTTTACGGAGTAAAGGAACCCTTCGACCAGCAGCAAATCGCACTGGATTATATCGCCGGCATGACGGATCAGTATGCGTTAAAAGCCGCAAAGGAAGTAATATTCCCGGAACCGATCAAGTTCGATCACCAAAATTAGCCGAGTAAGCCCCAGGGCACCCCCTGGGGAGGAATCGGCCGTTCAACTTAACTTAATATGAGGCATCCAGCAGTCAATTCGCCCTATTCATCCGGGTTTGGTACAGGCACAAAACCAGTTCCGAATTGACTGCTGGGTCTTCTTTTAAAAGACCAAAGATAGTAGTTAAGACTGCTTATCTACAAGCCCCGTTCATTGGGGCGGGGTTCTTGACGTGGAGGATTAAAATTCTTGGCTAAGGACCCCTTTTCCTAAATGTTACGTATGTGGTAAAAAGGTGGGCTAGAAGGAAAGACCGAATCCTATTCCGCCCATTATCCTTTCCAGGTCACCGTTGAAGTCGAGTTCTCCTGTGGTCTGTGCCTGGACTGAAAACGGGAAGAAGTCGAACTGAAGGCCTATTTTCCCGTAAGCTGAAGAGCTGGAAAAAGCGAACGAGGGTGTTTCCGTATCCAGAGTCATGACCGGGCTACCGCCGAGGTAGAGGTGGAGCGAACCGTTCGTCCCAAACCGACCCAGCGTCAGATCGGCAAGAAAGTAGCTGAAGAGGTCGATTTCTTCCGCTGTTTCCGAGGTAGATTCGAGCCCACCCAGTTCTATTTTGAACAACCCTCCCGTCCGTAGATATCCCCCGTAAAACAGGGAATCGTTTGTGTAGTCGTTCTCCAGCGATAAGCCCAGCGTGGTCCCTGCCTGTCCAGGGTAACCACTTACGAGCAGGATAAATAATACGAGAAGAGCAAGTAAGGCTGATCTTAGTTTCATAGTTTCTCCCG
This sequence comes from uncultured Thermotogae bacterium, assembly GCA_964638365.1. GTDB lineage: Bacteria > Bipolaricaulota > Bipolaricaulia > M55B111 > M55B111 > JAGXLP01. The sequence goes on from CAZWZR010000072.1 coordinate 3,646, forward strand.
CCGGGGAAAGCTCTCCCCCGCCCGGTTAAATTATGGCTTCTCCAGGAAACTCTCTACTTCCTCGTAGGTTGGGAAGGACGATATTGCCCCGTAACCCGTCGTTGTCAGGGCTGCAGCTGCGTTACCGAAACGGAGTGCTTCCACTGCGTCCTCCTTTTCCAGTCCGGTCAGGTTCATGTCATCTTTAAGTAGTTTCTTCAGGGCTCCTGCCATAAACCCATCCCCGGCACCAGTAGTATCCTGGACTTCGACGTTAAGACCTGAAATTCGGGTTATGGAATCCCTGTAGTTAAGAAAACAGCCCTTTGCGCCGAGCGTGACGACGATCATCTCCGGTCCGAGCTCCAGCAGACGGTTGGTCCCACTTTCAAGGTCCTTCATACCGGTTAGGAAGGAGACTTCCTCTTCGCTCAACTTCATTAAGTCTACTTCTTCAACCAGATCGAGGACCAGTTCCTGTAGTCGGTTTTCGTCTTCCCAGAGATTTAACCTGATGTTTGGATCCATAGTGACTGTTACTTCGTGCCGCCGGGCGTATTTTATCGCTCTGATGGTGGCCTTTCGTGTTTCCTTTCTGGTCAGGGAGAGAGAACCGAAGTGTAGGACTTCGGCGGATTCGATATAACTCTCCTTGATTTCCTTCGGTTCGAGGAGCTCATCCGCTCCCGGGTTCCTGTAAAACACGAAGTCCCTTTCCCCTTCCTCAGTCAGCGAAACGAAGGCGAGCGTCGTATTGGCCCGACTTGTTCGGTAGAGACCCCTTACGTCGACGCCCTCGTCTTTAAATTTATCTTTCAGGAAATCACCGAAACTGTCTTCTCCAACTTTGCCAATAAAGCCTACGTTCCCGCCCAGCCTTGCCAGCCCTATTGCCACGTTGGCCGGGGCTCCGCCAAACCTCCTGTGGAAACCCGGAACGGCCTTCAGCGAGACGCCGGACTCCGTAGGTACGAAGTCTATAAGAGCTTCACCGAGTGTTATAATATCAGTCATTGTAGATTGATTATAAATAATTTCAGAGTGATTTTAAGCTGGTCTACGAGGTTTATCGGAATTTTGGCGTAAATTACCGTGTATCCCTCCATTTGCGCACGAGACGGGCTGCCCCTTCCGGATTGACAAATACTGAAAGATGTTTTCGCGTTTATCCAAAAGAGGAACGGTGAAAAGCCTTCATAAAAACGGGCAGAGAGGTGCGATGAAAAGTCTAAATCGCCCTCTGGTGTTTTGACATTCATTGTCCGGCGACATACCATTCCCAGGCTATGGAAACTCAAGTAGTTTCATTCGACGCGGACGGTACTATTGTATCGAGTGGTTACGTCAACCAGTTCTGGTTTCGGGAATTGCCTGAAATTTACGCCGACGAGAACGGTATGGAGTTTAAGGAAGCCAGAGAGGCCCTGGTCGAGCTTTACGATGAAGTGGGAGACGAGGATATCAGGTGGTACCAGCCGGAGTACTGGTTCGATAGGCTGAGCCTGGATCCCGAGCCGGAGGAAGTAATTGAGCGGATTAAAGTCCCGGAAAACGTAGATTTATATACGGACGCGGTCCAAGCCATCAATGAGCTAGAAGTTGATTACCGATTGGTGGTGACGTCGAACGCGCCCAGGGTGTTTCTCGACTACGCACTGGAAAGGGTCCGGAATAGCTTTGACGAGGTATATTCCTGTGTATCGGACTTCGGGGAAGTGAAAAAGGACGAATCCGTCTACCGCAGGGTTGCTGGTTTAATCGGTGTCGAGGGCAAAGAAATGGCTCACGTCGGTGATCACTGGAAGTTCGATTACGAGGTCCCAAGGAAAATCGGAATAGATTCCTTTTACATAGACAGGAACGGGGAAAGGGAATACGACTCAAATTCCCGGATATTAAAGGACATGAGATATATGGTTGACCGGCTCGAAGGTTGAGACCGTAGGCCAGGAATTGGGCTCGATTGACTGCTGGGTCTTGGTTTGTAAAAGACCGAAAAAAATCTGATTAAAAAGCTTTTCTAAAAGCCCTGTCACTTGGGGTGGGTTACTTGACTTGCTCCTTCTGATTTGGTTTGACTGGTTCTAATATCTCCCGCATACAGAATTAGACCGGAGAGTATAATTAGGCCTCCGCCCAGAATAGAAGTTCCGGAAAGTTGTTCTCCAAGAAAAAGAATCGCAAGGACTACGGCGGAAAAGGGTTCGACGATGATTAGTATAACCGAGGAAAGCCCCGCCCGGGTTTCCTTGAGCCCCTTTGCGAAGAGAGAATAACCCAGGAGAGTCGAGATCAGGACCAGTCCCAGTACAGCTGGAAACGAGTTACCGGAAACTTCGAAGGTAAAACCGCCGAATAACACTACCGGAACCAGGCTTACCCCACCGAAGAACGTCGGCCAGAAGAGCGTCTGGAGAGTGGTTTTGGATTCCCCCAGTTCTTTGAGAACAATCAGCGCCGCAGTGTAAGTGACTCCGGAACCGAAAGCCATTGAATAGCCTATGAGGGAGTTAGATCCGCCTGTGAAACCGACGTTATAAATTAAAAATACGCCCACGGCAGTTCCGACGAGGGAAACCAGCTCCATCACGGTCACCCTTTCCTGGCGAAATATCGATGAATAGAGTATCGTGGAAAAAGGAAAAGCAACGTAATGAAGGAATACTGCCTCCGATACGGGGATGAGTACAAGTGATCTTAAATATAGACTAAACGTGAGTCCAAAGCCCACAATTCCCCCAACCAGCACGTAGTAAAACTTATGCCCTGAATCCAGGCGAAGGTCTTTTTGGGTCCCCCGAATTAGCTGATACGTATAGATCAGCCCTGCAGTGGAAATCAACCTTATTGCCACGAGTAGAATGGTTGATACATCGTTTCCGATTATGTTGACGAAAAGACCGATAGTTCCGAAGCAGATTCCGGCAAGTACGAGGTATAACATGAGAGTAGTATAACCATATAGGGGTGGTTTTTTCAGCCACCCTTTCTCCTGGGGATAAAGGGTTTCCAAAGCTATAAATTCATTTTACATAGTTGCTTCTACACTATCGTAAACTGGATCCCTTATACAAAGTTTTAAAGTAAGGTTCAGCAAAGAAAGTAGGTGGGTTACAACTCGTTTTTTGCTTGTCGGTCAAAGAGGGATAGTTTAAAATTCAACTGTTTTAAAACGTTTAGGAGTTCGGTCTTCATTTTTCCCGGAAGGAGAAGCTTTGAGAAAAATGACAAAGAGTAGATTCAAACTACCTATAATTACAGTTATACTAAGCCTCCTGCTGGCCGGGGTGGCTGCTGGAGCCTGGTTCCTCCGCCCGCAGGGAGTTATGGAAAAAGCCGAAATTGCGCTCGAAGGTAATGACAGGGTGACCGTCAGGGAACAGGAGATAAATGGAGTCAATGGCTTCCTGTTTTCGCCAAATCGGAAGAAGGCGACTGGTCTGATATTTTATCCCGGAGCTAGAGTACCGGCCCGAGCTTACGCGCCGAATGCCCTGGCTATAGCTGAAGAGGGTTACGAGGTGTTTCTGGTAAGTATGCCGTTGAACCTGGCCGTGCTTGGCTCGGGAAAGGCAGGTAAGGTAATCGCCGCGAAAGGGGACGTAGAAAACTGGGTGGTTGCCGGCCACTCTATGGGTGGAGCAATGGCGGCCAGGTTCGTGTCGAATACGGATCTCGACCCGGCCGGTCTCGTCCTCTGGGCGTCCTATCCTCCGGAAGGTGCCGAGTTAGACCCGGACCTGGCGGTTCTGAGCATAACCGGGAGCCGGGACGAAATTATAAACGAAGAGAAGCTAAACCGTGCCGAGGAACAACTATCATCCGATACGGAGTTCGTGGAAATCGAGGGAGGTAACCACAGCCAGTTTGGCTGGTACGGTTCCCAGTCGGGTGATGGTGAGGCGACAATAAGCCGGGAGGAACAAATGAGGATAATTACGGAGGAAACCACCAATTTGCTTTCCACAATTCAGGACGCGTCAAGATCCATGTCCACGGGATAGGATATAAAAAGAGAATGGTACTCACTTCTTTCACCTATGACCGAAGTTCTTTTCTATCATTAATAGTCCCTTGAACTTTTCCAAGGGGAGCAGGGCGGGCTCCCAAAGCTCGCCCTGCTCCTTTGGAAAGGATTAAAGTTCT
>CAZWZR010000073.1:0-7714 GCA_964638365.1 uncultured Thermotogae bacterium
TTACCATTCTTCCATCACCCATCGGAAGTAAAAGAATATGAATACTGCTAGTATCAAGAAGAGGTAGATTGATAAAGCAGCTCCTTTGCCGAACTGCTCCATTTCAATGCTGTATTGCCTGACGAGTATGGGGAGCACCTCAATGCCGGCCGCGCCTTTGTTCAAGAGATAGATATCGTCGAACTTGTTGAATATCCACATGAATCTCAGGAGGAAAACGGTTGCCAGCACTCCTTTTAACTGGGGGAGGGTAATGTAAAAGAACTGCTGAAAAGTACTCGCCCCGTCGACCCGAGCTGCCTCGTACAGGTCCTCGGGAATGGACTGTAGCCGGGCCAGTACGAATAAAAAGATAAAGGGAAAGTAACGCCAGCCCTGAAATACTATAGCGACCATCAAGGCTAGACCTCTTGTGGATAGCCAGGCTACCGGTTCTGCGATGAAACCTGCCTGAACTGCCAACCAGTTTCCAACTCCGTAAACAGGGTTTAGCACCCAGCGCCAGATGAAGGCAGTAGCTACAACCGGGGCTATATACGGAAGCAGAAATATTCCCCTCACGACCCTCCGGGCCGGCATTCTTCTGTGTACCAGAAGCGCGGCGTAAAGGCCAAATAGTATTGATAAGATCACACCGGAAAAGGAGTAGATCAGGCTCGTGCCAAAGGCGGAAAGGAATCTCGGGTCTTGAGCTACGGATATAAAGTTGTTAAAACCGACGAAATCGGGTAACCCTCCCGAATTCCCTAAAGTGAATAACCACTTTAAAGCCCTTAATGGCGTAGCCTGACCCAGGTTACCAATAGTAACTTCCTGTATGCTCAACCAGAAGTTGTAGATAACGGGAAAAATTACTATCCCGAATACGATGAGAAAAATAGGGATTATTATGGAAAAAGCCAGCCTCTGCTCCCTATCTTTTTTGCTGAGATTGTTTCCCTTTTTTAGCTTTCTATCTTTATTTCTCATTTCTCCCCCATTCGATTAAAGAGTGAAGGCAGGGGGTTATCCCCCCGCCTTCACTTTAAATTCCAGGGAATTGAGAGTTATCGAAGTTCTTCTGCTTTTTCCTGCATCCATTCGGCAGCTTCTTCGGGGCTCATTCTTCCGTCTATTACCCTAGTAACGCCGCGCCTAACTATTTGGTCACCATGAATGTCTTCTATGAAGGGGAAGACTCCACCTTCGGGGAAGCCCCATCTCTGTAACTTGTCGACTCCTTCAACGAATGTTTCCGGGAGACCGGGATCGAAACTGTCGAACGTTTCGTTCTGAGAATAAGCGTCCAGTCCTGGTTTGAAGAGCGGGGTCTTACCGACGCTCATTGAGAGCCAGTCACCGTAGCCTTCTTTTAGGATTAACTTGATCCACTTTTTAACTGCTTCTTTGTCGGCACCTTTCATAGGGGTTAGGGAGTACTGGAGTCCATTCGTGGCGTCTCCGTTGGGTCCTTTGAGTGAGCTGACCGCACCTGTTTTCTCGGGAAGGTTTTCCACGGTAACTCCTTCTCCAACAAGGTCTGAAAGTATGTAGTTGGAGTAGAATATCATACCGACACGCCCCGTAATGTAGAACTGTCTGGCCTGGCGCCAGTAGAGTAGACCCGGAGGAGTGTAGTCGATCAAGTCTTTGTAGTACTGGAGTGATTCTACCTGTTCTGGAGTATCGATATTGATGTTTCCTTCGGCGTCAAATGCCCGGGCACCATTGGAAAGAGCTATGTGCTGGTAAATCTGGTAGGTGTAGACTTCTTCCGGATGAGTTCCGATTACGACTCCGTACATGTTTGGAGGATTATTCAATTCCTTGGCGGCCTTCTTCAGTCTTTCCCAGGTATTTGGAGGTGCGAGATCGTGTTCTTCGAATAGATCTTTCCTGTACCAGATTAAGTCGATCCAGCCGTCTACTGGGACGGTATTGTATTCTCCTGTTTCCGGATTCTGAGTCATGGAAAGAACTCCCTGGGCGAAGTTGTCCGCTCCCAGTTCGTTGATTATATCCGTAGATATTTCCGGTGCAGTAAGGCCTTCCGCCGCATAGCTGTTAGCCCTCGAGAGGTCAAGTTCTATTACGTCCGGTAAGTTATCGGCTGCCTGCATTGACGCTACTTTTGACCTAATATCGCTTTCCCTAACGGGGATCTGTTCGATGTTGATTCCGGGATTTTGTTCTTCGAACCTTTCTGCCAGGTCTTTTATCACGTTAACCCTGGCTTGCTCGAACTCCGTATGGAGGAAAGTAACAGTTGTTTCTTCCGATTGAGCAAACACGCCCATTACTCCAATAAGTAGGACTAAAGTAGTGATTAAGAGGCTCTTTAAAATAGTATTGCTGTTAAACATTTTTTTGACACCCCTTTTGGTGTTTGTTAAGGCTATCATATAAGAAAGAGAGAAAAGAGAGTTCGGAGTTCAATTTTTCTCGTTAATTGGAAAATACCCTTTTTAACACCCCCGTAATTCCTGACGTATTTTAAGCAAAAATTTGTGATTACAAATTTATTGTAACCCCAGAGACTTTTACTGTCAAGCTACCTTTAAAGCTCACTTAAAATACGCCATAAAGTAGTCTTGTCCGGGGAGAAAGCCTGTTTAAACGGAACAAAGTTTGGGAGTTATCTTAAGGCCTGGATAACTTCAGCGGCTTTTTGTACTGATTTTTCGGGAGTCATCTGTTTGGTTAATACGCGTTCCAGCATCAGCTGTAACTGTTCTGATATATTTGCGTATTGGACCAATCCCGGTGGAGCCTGGGCATGAGTCAAAAGATTAGTTATTTGATGGGAGAAACTATCTCCGGAAGAGTCAAGCGTCTTGATTGCCCCCTTGGTTGTAGGAATTCGATCGTTGCTGCTGCAGAACCTAAGAATTGAGCTCGGTTTCATAACCTCCTTCAGAACCTCTATCGCCAGTTCCGGGTGTTCCGCCTGGCGCAGTACAACGTAAGCCATCCCGCCGGTGGTGGCTGCCTCTCGACCTTTTTGTGGGCCGGGAAGCGTCACCAGACCGACCTTTTCTTTAAATTCTTCTTCGCTCCAGCCTGATTCCTGCATCAATCTCTTTTTCTCGTAAGATCCGCCGAAAGCCATTGCAACCTCCCCTTCGGCAAACATTCGGGCCGGTTCATCCCAGCTGTATTCGTGAACATTGGGGGGAGCTACTTCATGGTCCAACACGAGTTCACCGAGAAAGTCAACCGCTTTAACCCCGCCATCCTGGAGCCCTACTTCGTGATCATCAAAGATTGCACCCCCGGCGGACCAGACAAGGGGAAGTAGCTGGTAAGTAGTAGTCTCTCCGGCGGCAGTACCTCCGACAAAAGCCAGGGGATAATTCCACTCTTTCTCTTTTAACTTTTTTGAAACCTCTACCAAACCGGACCAGCTAGCTGGCGGGTTAAGGTCGAGGCGGTTTAATACGTCCTTTCTGTACCAGAGCAAGCTAACGTTCGCTTCCGGCTGTAAGGCGTAGAGATTTCCGTCGTACCGGTTTCGAGACAGGAAAGGCTTTAAGAGTTGATCCTGGATGTGGTCCAGCCAATCTTCATCCAGTTCGTCCAAGGGTTCAATGAACCTGTAAGCCGCGAATTCCGTTACCCAGGCAGAATCTATCAGGGCGAGTTCCGGGGCTTCGCCCTTTCCGATTGAGGTTAAAAACCGCTCTCTAAAGTGTGGTCGACCCAGGACTTCTATATCTATGTTTACCGGAGGAGTATTGGACTTTGCGTTGTATTTCTCCACGGCCTCTGAGAGCGGAGTTGCCCATTGTTTTTCCGTGATCAAGGCAGACAGCGAAACCTCTTCAAAAGGCTCTTTGCTGACGAAGGTCCCACTACCCTGCTGTCTGGATAAAATACCTTCGTTGACCAATTCCTGCAGGGCCTGCCTGACGGGGGTTCGGCTAATGCCGAATTGATCGCATAGCTGATGTTCCGTGGGAATTTGGTCTCCGGGCTGGAGGGACCCTTTTGATATTTCCTCTTCGATTACTGATTTTAACTGGAGATAGAGTGGTGAGGAATCCTCGTTCCTGTTCAAATTATAATTGTCTGGAGACATTCCCATAGTTCTTCTTCACCTTTGATGATTCAGGTAAATTGTTATTTAGTAGCTCCCATTCCTAGTGCCGGAATAGAGTAAGCTTTTTCCTGATTACAAATTATAAATTGCCCGCCGGTTAAAACAAACCTTTTGTGAAAAAAGACCGGATCAAATCTACCGTCACTCATTTGCTTCAGGAAATGCTCCAGGTGTGTTCGGTCAAATTACCAAAATCCTTTCCGGCTAAAAATTTGCATAAATCGTATCTTCTGGAGAACAGAACATTTCTAAGTTTTTAAGGGGAGTTTTTAGACCTATAGCCCTAACAACAACAAAAAAAGAGACTGAAAGGGGTATAAGGGGAGACCAGTTTTAACAGAATAGAGAATTTGTAAAAAAGTTCTGAAAGCCTCTCTAAACTTGCGTCATGGATTTAGGTCTAATTTAGGATATCGTTTAACCATCTCCTTGTCGCGTTAATAGCTTTCCTCTGCTGTTCTACTCGGGTTAACTCGGTCTCAACTCCAAATCCATCGGCGTCGGTGGGTTGCTGGAAGTACAGGTGGTTGCCATCTTCGATTACAAAAGTTTCCGACGGGGATTTGGGCATCAATTCCTGCATGGTTTTTGTATAACCGCCTCCGGGTGGAGCCCTTTCGTCCAATTCACCGAGCACGTAAAGGGCAGGTTGGTCAACCCGAGAATACAGATCCCTTCCATTCACCCCTGACCAGTACGGAGATCCGGAAGGCCCCCAGTAGACGAGGGCGTCTATCTCGGGCTTTTTTGCCGCCAGAAAAGCCGCAAGGGAAGAGCCAACACTATAGCCTCCAGCAGCCAGGCGGCTTTTGTCGATTTCCTTACCCAGTCTTCCCTTTTTGACGGAATCCATTGCCTGAATTGCTACCTTGAGTATGACGCGGTGATAGCTCGGATCGATGAAACTAAAACGAGGTGCGTCGGGTACAATCACCAGGTAGCCCCAGCTTGCAAGTGTTTCGTGTAAACTTTGCTGATAATAAGCCTTTACGTTAGAGCCCGTTACCCAGATGAAAAGAGGTAATGGTTCGTCGAGCCCTTCAGGCATAAAGGCCGTAAAGCCGTACTTTTCTCCTTCGATTTTTTGCTCAAGCATGACGCGGGATTCAGTAAAGTCGTACGGGCCCAGCTTACCCGGAGGGGTATCAAAATAATTTGGTTCCCAGACTGGAAATACTGTTCTTTCAGCTATTTTTAGTCCGGTTGAACCGACGATCAAGACGGCAGTCAAACCAATAACGGCCCAGGCGAACTTTTCCATGGTTGTCTCCGCGCGAAAGTAAGTAGATGACCTCTGTTTTTTTCTGTATTACTTTAGCAAGAAGGCAGGCGTTTTAAAAGTTATTTAAAAGTCAATTATCCCGCCCCAAGGTTGATAGTAATTGGCTAAAAAAATGATCTCTTTTTCCTTTATAATCTTGGGTAAGGTCAAATTCATGTATGAAGTTGAAAGACTAAAAAGTCTTGAAAGTTGTGGAGTTTCTTTATAAAGGAGGATGTGAATGACTGAAATCGACGAGTGGTTCAAACCGGAGAAGATGTTGGGGCTTTTTCGCAGATACTGGCTTATCGCTTTTGTTTTGGTCTACCTGCCTTCGGCCATCGGTCCCTTTTTCGATTCCCTGTGGGCCGGCGTGGGGGCAGCGGCCAGTGCAACTCTCGTGTTTGGCTTTCTGTACTGGTGGATCGGGGCGTTTTACGAGACTGCTTATTACAGAGTGACTGAAGACGATATCGAGTACAAGCGTGGCGTCTGGTTCAAGTCGAGGACACAGGTTCCTTACAGCAGGATAACGAATATCGGTGCCAAACAAGGACCCGTGCAGAGATCGGTGGACTGTGGACAGATTAATGTACAGACTGCAGGAAGCTCCGATAAAAGCGGTCCGGAACTCAAGATCAAAGGGGTCGAGGATTACGAGGAAATTCGGTCGGAAATCGCGAAAAGGATCAGGGGCTCAAAATCCTCGTCCGGGGGGGAGACGTTTACCCCGGAAAATGGCGGATCCGAGAGTTCTTCCGACGAAGTAGTCCAGGAGCTGAAGAAGATAAGGGAACTGCTGGAGGAAAAGTAAGCGGTCTCCGGCGGTTTTTCCATTTTCTGATTCATCTTCCATACCTATCTTAGCGAGTGATATCGCTATACCATGAGTTCCCTAGGAAACGCTATCGTGTTTATTTTCGGAGGTTGGATAGTAGCGGCCATCTGGCTGATCTTTGCAGTGGTAGCTTACCTGAGCATAATCGGTATCCCATTTGCTCGATCGTTCATAGAGTTTGCCAAAATAGCCGCTTTCCCGTTTGATCAGAAAGTAGTGAGGGAAAGAGAGGGCACCCTAGCGGTTAAAGGGGCTAGAAAAGTATTTAATATACTGTGGTTTCCGATTGGGGTTTTGATGTTCTTCCTTCATTTGATTTTAGCCGTTGAAGCGGCGTTAACCATAATCGGCATACCGGTTGCCGTTATGTACCTGAAAATGGGGAAGTTCCTTCTTTTCCCCATGGGGGCAAGGGTAAAACCCTCAAGTGATAACAGGGGTTCCAGGCGACGTTAATGGCTGCTGTCCCTGACCCCTTTAGTTGGGTCGATAAATGACATATCGGGAGGGCACAGGGGCCCTCCCTGCTAGGTCGTTTTGGAACCGGTTTGGTTTTCGCGTCAAATAGCAGCTGGAGCTCCCACGCTCCAGCGAAAGGGTCGAGATGCAACCCACCGGAAGAGCACAGGGGTTCCTCCCTGCTATTGTATTTCATTAGCAGCCGGGGTTTCCACGCCCCGGCGTTTGGTTTTCCGGTGCACCTTTCGGCAGAGCGTGGGAGCTCTGCCTGCTTTGTTGTTTAACCCGGCAGCGTTATTTAGTTTAGCAGGCTGGGCTCCTATGCCCCGGTGATATTTTATGCGCAGAACCTATCTTTGTAATCGAACGTAGAGGTAAGTACTCCTCCGATGTTGCAGTAACAGAAACGGTATTATCCAACTCTTGGGGTGGCAAATACCTCGGAATGAACCTATGAAGCCGCTCCTGTCTATAACGGCCATGATTTCGGTGATGGTGGTTATAATCCCAAACCAATTTTAATTTGTTTTCCTCCCCGCCATATCAATAAGAGCTGAGTAAGATAAATTTTGGAAAAATTTGGCGAGAAAGGGGGCAAGGTTTCATACTTGCCCCCTTCAGTACTTTGAAAAGACCCCAGAAAAACCCTAAAGGAGGCTAAAAAGGGCAAAAACTGGCATCTTAATAATATTTTATCCAGTAGATATGAAAGTTTTATAAAGGTTGGATAAGTACCAGCTTAAACGGTTTAAATCCAATCCTTAGTCGCCATAGATCCCGATAGGCAGGCTTTTCTAATCCTGCGGAGGTGTGTGGTTAAAGTGTCAAAATTCGTTTTTTCTCGATAACTCGTGAAGTTTAAACAAACTTAAAATACTGCGATATAATGACGGTGGAATGACTTATCTTCATGTTATAATCCGATTTCCGTTACGAGCAGGTATATTTGTCTTTAGATCAGGTAGGGTCTAATCGAGGCCTTCAAGTTCATAGATTTTGTTCATACCCACGACGAATATCATCAGTTGAGTGGTATATTGCAGGGACCACTCGTAACCCCAGTGTTTTGCTGAGATAT
>CAZWZR010000074.1:0-7700 GCA_964638365.1 uncultured Thermotogae bacterium
CCCGTAGTCTTCCCTGTCGATCTCGGAGAAGAACTCATCCATATCTTCCACGTTTTCCGCTTCCGGGCCAAACGAAGGCGGGGATTGAAACAGAATAATCTCGCTATCCAGCGCACCGGCTACTCGTTTGGTCTCCTCGAACTTCTTTAAGGATCGAGAACCGGTAAACCTTTCCTCGTGGGTGATGATCTTCGGCGCCTTGACCGTAAATTCGAAGTCCGGGTTAACTTCTCGGGCCAGCCGGAGCCATTTCTCAGCCGTTTTGGTCCGTGGTAGGCCGTAGAAAGTCTTATTTACCTCAACCAGGTCAAAAAAATCCGCGTAAGCCTGAATCTTGAGGTCGTAGATATCCTTCCAGTCCTTCTCCTCGGGATCTATTCCTCGAAAATCCTGGAGAAATTCGTTAACCCTGAAGTAACCCCAGCCACAACAACCTAGGACCATAGCCAGATCCCTCCTCGGAGATCAGACGAGTTTCTTCGCCCCCCATTGGCCAATTACGGGTTGTAACGACAATAGACCATGCCCCTACTTCCCTTTACCGGACTTAATCAGTACCTTACTACCTTCCTCGGCACCGACATCGGCGGCTACCAATCCACACTTCACTGTGAGGAAGAAAAACAGGTTCTCCTTCTCGTACTCACTCAGCCCTTCGTAATTGGCCTGGCCCTTTGAGACGACCAGGTCGTATTCATCCAGCCAGCCTTCGACCTCTTCCGACCAGAGGGCGGGTGAGGAACCACCGTCTCCGTTGTCGACAGTCCTTATCTTCACCTCGCCGGACTCATCGACCTCTAGGTTTTCGAGATCTCCCTCCGTAACGTCGTTGAGGAACGGACCGTCTTTTACCACGAGATCCAGCTCATCCAATCCGGTCCGGTCCAGCAAAAGCTCTATGAACAGGGTGTCGTAAATTATCTCACCCGAATTATCCGTAAAATAGAGTAAGTCAGTCGCTCCTCGTAAACTTGACCGGAACTGGGGCCAATCGTTTATCACGAACTCTTCCTCGTATCCGCGCCGTAGATCGGACTCTATATCGAATTCCCTGCTCGGACCGAAGTCAACCGCGTTGCCCGCTGCAGCCAGTCTGGCCGCACGCTCAAGAGGTTCCTTGCTCCTCAATACAAGTTCACGAAACTCGCCGAGGTATTCTCTCGCGCTCTCGTTGCTCAACTCCTTCTGCTCACGATAAGGGTCCGCGGTATCCGCGTGATCGCGAACGATCTTATGGACCTTCTGACCTACCCGGGCCGAAGGCTGCGAGCGATCGACGTCCGATAGCTCTCTGCAGACGCTCTGTACGGTCTCCCAGCGCTCGTCTTCGTCCATAGCAGCGTACTTAGAGGCCTGCATTGCCTGGTTAACGTAGCAGGGTAAGCAACCAAGTCGTATTTTCAAATTTCCTCCTTTTACGAAACAAATTCCAGTCGTTATTTAGATGTTAACGGGTACAATTAGATTTTTCATTCGAATAGATTATTAAAAAGCGTGAGATATGGACCTATAATTACCTGAGCCCCGGCGAATTACCGGGGCTCAGACGCGGAAGAAGGTCGAACGTTTTCCTGAACGTTCGTCTGAATCTGGGAGGCATCCAGCTCGAACGTAATGTTCTTGAGCTACCTGAATACGAGGTTCAAACTCTCTTGAAGTCTGCTGGTAACTTTTCCGTTTCTGGGTTTTCCACTCGATAACTATTTGAGAACGTGTTCACTTTTACAATAGTATTCTACCTGATGGCGTTCGAATTTCAAACCCCGGAATCAATAAATTTCAGGAATTAACCAGGCTACCTCCCAATTGGACTACAGGCATTACATTTTAGATTTTGTAACTTGCTATCATACCTCAATCGAACGTCAGGTAATTGTCCTCCGTTTCACAAATCGGGCATACCTCCGGTGCCTCTCCTTCGACCGTATGACCGCAGACGCTACATACATGAAGATCGTCTATTTCCGGATCATCGCCCTCTTCCACCGTCTCTTTAGCGGATTTGAACATCTCCGCATGAGTCTTCTCCGCTGCCAGAGCCCATTCAAAGGACTTCTTTGCCGCGCCTTCTCCCTGGAATTTCGCAACCTCGAGATAAGCTGGATACATTTCTTCTATCTCAAAGGTCTCGCCATCTATCCCCTTCTGTAGGTTTTCGACCGTATTTCCGACACCGTAAGGGGCTTCTGCGACTGCGTTACCGGCTTCCTCCGGTGACCTCCTCAAGTGATTGGTGGCGTGCACCCTTTCCGCGTAAGAGATCGCACCAAACAGCCTGGCTACGTTCGGAAAGCCCTCGTTTTCCGCTACCTCCGAGTAAATCTGATACCTCATGTTTGCCTGACTTTCACCGGAAAAGGCGTTCCTCAAATGGGACTTGGTCATCTCGGACACTTCTCTCATATAATTCACCTCTAAAAATAGATTTTTGACAACTCAACCCTGCAGGGCCAGTTACGTTCGCCGTAAGGCTAAGTTAACCTTGAGTCAAATTAAATCCAGGCTCCGAACCCATCGGTCATTTTTCGGACGGCAAATTGAAGACATCCAATCCCGTGGATGGGTCGAACTGGTGGGTAAGGGGAACTTCGAGAGTAACCAGAACGATCAACTCCATAGTCCCGGAGACCCTGGCCATTCCACAGTGTCCGGCTTTTGGAGAAAAACTGGCATCACTTACCGTAATGTGGACATGAATTTTGTCGGGACCGATGTTCCCGGAGATACTTGGCACCTCGAAAGCCCCCTGGAATTCATCCTCTCGATATTTCTCCTCCTCGACGTCGTAATTCCCCAGCTTGACTCTATCCACAGCTCCTATTCCCTGAAAGAACCCGTTTTCAATCCCGTATTCCTCCCTTAGCTCTTCCAGGGAGGACAGGACCTCTTCGCCCCGCTCCAAACGAACGAAGATTCGATCACCCTGAAGAATGGAATCCATATTTACCTCCTCAATATTCAAGTTGATCTTCTAACTTTTCACCAGACCATAAAAATACTTTTGACGCTATGTAGACCTGGCGCAATTGTCCAACCGAGCAAGTATCCCCCGTTCTTTTCGCGCTTTCAAGCTTTTAACCATTTCAGGTGTCGGTACCCCTGGTTATTTTGCGAACAAGCAATTTGATCGGGAAGTTCGGGTAAGGAGATTATAAAAAGATTCTGGCTGTAAAACTGGAAAAACAATTCGGTTTCAGGGTTGAAAAACGAGGAGCGGGTCGATAATATTCACTATAAGTTAGTAAGTATATACTAACAAATAGTCTGTAAAGGAGAATCATGGCCAGAAAAGATACGAACACCAGGCAAAAAGAAATCATCGAAGCAACACTGGAGCTGCTCGCGGAAAACGGGACTCAGAACCTGACTACGGCTCGCATCGCGGATAGGGTCGGAATCTCGGAGGCAGCTCTATATCGCCATTTTGACGGAAAGTTCGACATAATAGGTTCGACTATCGAGTTCGTCGGAACCCGGATGAGGAAAGAGGTATCCACTACCCCAGAAACAGAGTCAGCTATGGAGGAACTTAAAGGGGTGTTTCTCCGCCATCTGGAGTACATCGAAGAACACCCCGGAAACGCCAGGCTACTATTTTCCGACGATATACACTTCGACGATGAGAAACTACGTGACCTGCTCAGCGAGGTCATTGAGGGTAGAAAAGAATATATTCAAAAAATAATTGAAAAAGGACAGGATCAGGGCGAGGTGCGGACCGACTTGGACCCGGAAGGGGCTGCACTCATGTTTATCGGGTTAATCCAATCCAAAGTGCTACTCTGGTCCCTCTCCGGCAGGAATGATTCGTTAAAAAAACAGAGCAAAACTCTATGGAGAGTGTTCAGCCGATCCATAGAGGCGTAAATTTTTTTTGATTTACATTAGTAAATGTTAACTAACAAAGCACGGAAAGAGGAGGAGCACCAATGGACATCAGCCGCAAGTTAACGGAATGGCTTGAAGTTTTATCCAACACCATAACTGGTTTCCCCAAAACTACGATAATCGCCGTTTTGCTGGTAACCCTGTTTTTTGGGTTCTGGATTCCCTCTCTGGAGATCGACAACTCGGTAGACGATATGTTGCCATCCTCCCATCCCGCGAAAGAGCTGTACGACGAGGTTACGGAGACCTTTGGGGGTACGGACACGATTATAGTTGCCTACAGAGACGACGATATATTTAGCCAGGAGACGCTGTCCAAAATAAACGAACTGACGAAGCAATTCGGCCAGGTAGAGGGAGTCGATGAAGTCCAAAGCATTGCAAATGCCAAAAAATTGGAGGGAAGCGGAGGCAGCTTGAGTGTTTCCGACATTATACCGGAATCGGGAGTTAACCCGGAACAAATCCCGGAAATCGAGGAATACGTAACGAACTCCCGAACTTTGAAAGGAACTGTGCTGTCCAGCGATGGGAAATACGCGGGTTTCATGGTCGAACTTTCGGAAGAAGCCTCGGATAGCTCCGTCAACAGCGATTTAAAAGAAATCATCAATGAAGAAAAAGACCCGGAAAACTTCTACGTTGCGGGTGGACCTGCAGTTAATGCGGAGATGACGTCATCCATGCAGAACGACCTGGTCACCCTGATACCGATAGTGGTTGGCGTGCTTGCGCTGGTGCTTTACCTCACCCTCAGGACGGCCGGCGGAGTCTATATCCCACTGTCCGTCGTCTTATTGAGTACGATCTGGACGCTAGGATTCATGGCTTTGACCGGGACGGAGATGTCGATGATCTCCACAACTCTACCCGTAATGCTTATTGCAATCGGGGTGGCCGACGCAATTCACATTTTGAACGACTACTACCACAGGCTGGGAGAAGGCGTGAAGCTGGATAAAGCTATAGACACGGTTATCAAGCACATCGGTACCGCAATCGTACTGACAAGCGTCACCACGGCGGTAGGCTTTCTATCGTTAGTCACGTCCCCCGTCAGCCAGGTAGGGGAATTTGGGCTATTCATCGGCTTCGGCGTGATAGTAGCCTTAATCATCTCGGTTACCTGGATCCCTGCCCTGTTATCACTGACAAGCCACGCGAAAGGCAAGAGGGAAGGGTCCGGGGAAGAGGAGCACGGAAAGCAGGGAAGTGAAATACTGGCGAACCTTGGCGAGTTCGTGGTAGGACACAAAACCCTCATCCTGGTCGTCGGGGTATTAATTCTAGGTGTAGCCGCTTACGGGGCTACCTTGCTGACCGTCGAGACAAATACTTTGCGATTCTTCCGACCGAACAGCGATATCAGAGAATCAACTGACGTGATTGACGAAAGTTTCGGCGGCTCGGAAAACCTCTCAGTAGTTGTCAACGGGGATATAAAGGACCCTGAGGTACTGAACGGAATCCTCGAACTACAGGAACAACTGGGGGAAATAGAAGAAGTCGGCTACTCCATGTCTATCGCGAACTTGATAACCGAAATAAATAATGCTTTAACTGGAGAGAAAGGTATCCCCGAGACGAAAAACGGGGTTTCCCAGGAAATCCTGCTCTACGAGATGTCCGGAAACAGTTCCGATTTCGAACAGCTGGTCAATTACGACTACGACAAGGCAAGAATCAACGTCCGCATGTCTTCTGTGAGCAGCAGCAAGCTGGCTGAAGTGATAGACAAAGCCGAAAGCGAGGCGGGGGAGATTGCGGGAGAGAAATTTGACGTTCAGGTAACTGGCTCAAGCTATCTCTTCAAAGTGTTGACGGACCTGCTCGTAAAGGGTCAGGTAATTAGTCTTTCAATCGCGCTGATTGCAGTGGCAGTTATAGTTGGCCTCATCTTCTTGTCCGTCAGATTTGGCCTCCTAAGCATGATACCCCTTGGATTCACGATCGGAGTTAACTTCGGGTTGATGGGACTACTGGGGATACCTCTGGACAACGCGACGACGATGCTCGCCAGCATCGCCATCGGAATAGGGATCGACTATACAATCCACTTCATATCCCGCTACAGGCTCGAGATTGAGGAGGGAGAAAGCCCCGAATCAGCCGTTATAGGTGCTACCAGAACCACCGGACAGGCTATCTCCTTCAATGCAATCGCCGTTGCCATCGGGTTTGGAGTTTTACTCGCATCGAGTTTTACCCCCATAGCTACACTGGGCGCCCTGGTCGCTCTAACTATGGTACTGTCAGCCGGGTCGGCACTGACTCTACTGCCCGCAGCTTTGTTATGGACGGAAAAAGTTTAATCACAACCACATTTTAAGGAGTGATGAAAATGACAGAGACAGCTAAATTCAGTTCAGTTCAGAAAACGACATTAATTAGTCTATTGACACTTGCACTTCTGGCTTCAACTGGCGGCTTAGTTCTAACCGCTCAGGAACTCACCGGGCCGGAAATTATCGAGAAAGTAGATAGTGCCTCCACGCCGGAAACCGTGAACGCAATTTTGACCATGACGCTTATAAATGAGGAAGGAAAAGAGAGAGTCAGGGAAATGGAAGCCTGGAACCGGGGAGACGACGACTCGGTCATGGTTTTCCGGGAACCTGGGAACGTTGCGGGAACTGCCCTCCTGAAAACTACCAACGATGAAGGGAATGAAAGCACATACCTTTACCTCCCTTCGCTTGACATAACGAAAGAAATGAGCCAGAAGGCGAAAAACCAGAAATTCATGGGGTCGGACTTTACCTATGACGATCTGGGATCGAGAAAGGTGGACGAATATACCTATGAACTTCTCAGGAAGGAAAGCTCGGATGGTGAAACCATATACGTTGTTGAAGGTGAAGCCAAAGATCCCGAGATATCCGGGTACAGCAGGGTTCGATCCTGGGTAAGCGAGAAAAACTGGAAGCCGGAAAAGGTCGAGTATTACGACCTGGACGGGAAATTGTTAAAAATCCAGAGGAATTCCAGGATAGAGAAAATCGGGGATTTCTGGGTTGTCAAAGAAATGACCATGGAGAACAAACAAACGGGGAGTGAGACGATTTTGACATGGAAGGATTACGAGATAAACACGGAGTTACCGGAGGATATATTTAACCCCGATAGGCTACCGGAATTAACGGAGGAGGAGTGACGATGACTAAATTGGAAAACCGTAAGACTACAATTTTGGCCCTCAGCATGGCCGTACTGTTGGTGTTTACACTGGGTCTAACCCTTCAGGCAGAAGAACAAACTAACGATAAAAAATCAGTGGAAGAACTTTCAGTTCTAATCGTAGACCAGACCGGAAATTTTGCCACTTCGATGCAGACGGAACTGCTGGCACGAAAACTGGGCGAGCAATTATCTGCTGAAGTTCAGGCTAGAAAGAAGCTTCCTGGAGAAACCAACGAGGGAGATAGGTTCGGAGTGATCTTCGTTATACCCGAGCGGGTTTCTCAGGTCTGGGTACTTACAGGGTCGGTGCCCTATAAAGTACCGGGGGAGAAAAAGAAGGCCCTCAAAGGAGTCCAGAAGATAGCCAACAAAGTATACAGCCAGGAGGACTTCCCCAGGAGAAAAGTAGTTGGAATAGTTGATGACCTGGCTCCGGCAGCTTACGCAAGTTACCTCAAAGGCTATGGCTGGCTCGGAGCGCCGGGAAGTTAGTAATTCAGAGGACGAGAGGGGAATGGTTCGTGCAGGTATGATTATGGGAAATTTCATAGATTTTTATCAAGACCATAGTATTACAGGGGAGGAAACATGATCTTAGAGAACGTACCGGACCTATTCGGGATGGGGTATGC
>CAZWZR010000075.1:0-7518 GCA_964638365.1 uncultured Thermotogae bacterium
TGCCGCTCATGGCCTCTCATGCTGCGGCGATCAACGCAGTGAGTGATGCGATCGGGAGTAGAATCCACCATTACCCTGCGACTCCGGAAAGGATATTAAAAACTTATCTTGACTGACGGGAGGATGAAATTCCAGTTTAGCTACTTGCTCGGACGCTGATTTCCGCTCATTGAAACTGAGTGAGCCGTTTCTACTCATACACATTTAAACAGTAGCGCAACTTCAAGTTTCCGTATTTGATATCAGGTAAGGTGTCTATTAATATAGATCTGTCAAACAATTTTACCCATATTTTATACCGGGTTAATTATTAGCATCTGGGTATGATAAAAGTCCAGGTGAAGCACGATTATAAGGTTTAGCGTCCAAAGGGAGCTGGGTTCTTTGTCTTACCCCTTGAATGGGAAAATGAAAAATAAAATAGCGATGAAATACCAAACTTATGAATTCCACCTGGATTATTCGCCACCGAGGGGGTCTGGTTCGATAAAGGCCCTCAACTAAGGTTAAGCGCCTATTTTACCTTTTTGCCCAGCAAATCGAATACGGAATTCGAGAAGGGGAGGAGCTTGTCGATTCGTATTTACTTTTTACTATAAAACTCAGTAACTAGTTCTGGTTCGAAATAAAACAGAATCAAGAGGTGTTACCGATTATAAATTTATCGATGGATGAAGATCAGTTAGAGAGTACTGTAGAGAGGGCAAAAGAACGAGACATAATAATCCCAACTCTGGAACAGCAGAAGAACCCCGAGCTCGTTCCGGACGTGATCAAGGACGAACTGAAGGATGTAGGCCTATGGGACGTCGATTCGAGTAACCTGTTTAGGATTACCTGGAAGAACGAGCCGGTTAAGCAGGGGGGGCTCTACGATGGCGTAAATTATATGGAGCTTCCTTCCGAGCTTACCGGGGTGGATGCGAGGATTATCGCCCTCGTCGGCAAGTGGTTTCCGACGGGATCCCACAAGGTCGGTGCCACGTTTGGCTGCCTGGCGCCGCGGTTGACTACCGGTCAGTTTGACCCGACTTACCAGAAAGCGGTTTGGCCCTCCACGGGAAATTATTGCCGGGGCGGTGCCTACGACTCCGATCTCCTGGCCTGTGAATCCGTTGCCATTTTACCCGAGGAGATGAGCCAGGAGAGGTTCGAGTGGTTATCCGAAGTAGCTGGCGAGGTTATAGCGACTCCCGGTTGCGAGAGCAACGTAAAAGAGATCTTTGACAAGTGCTGGGAGCTAAAGGAAAACAGGGATGATATCGTCATATTCAACCAGTTCGACGAGTTCGGCAACCACCTCTGGCATTACGAGGTAACCGGTGCGGCCATGGAAGAAGTGCTTGAAGAGGAACTCACCCCCGGCTCGAATTACTCCGGTGTCGTTCTTACTTCTGGTTCGTCCGGCACAATGGGTTGCGGAGATTACCTGAAGGAACAGTTTCCCACTTCGAAACTGGCAGTCGGTGAGGCGCTTCAATGTCCAACGCTGCTTAGGAATGGTTACGGGGGCCACAGGATAGAAGGGATAGGCGATAAGCACGTACCCTGGATTCACAACGTTAGAAACACGGACATGGTTATTGACGTGGACGATTCGAATTCGATGAACTTAATCAGGCTCTTTAACGAGCCGGCTGGCCAGGAATACCTGGAAGATCAGGGTGTGCCGACTGAGACCGTCGAGAAGCTCCCCCTGATGGGAATTTCTTCAGTAGCCAATATGACCTCGGCAATAAAGTACGCCAAGTATTACGAGCTCGACGAGGACGACGTAATCCTGACGGTCTTCACGGATTCGATGGAGCTCTACGATTCAAGGCTGGAAGAAATGAGGGAAGAACGGGGAGAATATACCAGAGAAGCCGCGATCAAGGACTATAACCAATTCATTCAGGGCATCACGACCGATAACATGGAAGAGTTGACTTACTACGAGAAAAAGAGGATCCACAACCTGAAATACTATACCTGGATAGAGCAGCAGGGTAAGGAAACAAAGGAGCTGGATGCACAGTGGTACGACTGGCCGAATTACTGGGACGAAATACACGGTCAAGTGGACGAGATCAATAGTCGAATTGAGGAGTTCAACGAGAAGACAGGGCTGCTGGAAGAGTTGAGGTCGAAGAAGGGGAATGAAAGTTAGGGGGATAGGATTGAAAAAGGAATTCTACCCGATATCCGTGACTCAGATGAAGGACTTAACGTTTGAGAAGTATTCTCCTGGACATGTTTAACGAAATTCAGCCATCCAAGAAAAAGAGCGTCAAGGTAGCGGAGCAGGTAATTGAGCTGATCGAGAGTGGCGATCTGGGTCCGGGTGATAGGCTGCCATCAGAGCACGAACTGGCGGAGAAGATGGACGTTAGTCGGCCGTCTGTAAGGGAAGCTCTGAGTGGACTTCAGGCTCTAGAGATCGTCGATACGAAGATAGGTTCAGGAACTTACGTCAGCGAATCGATTCTCGATAGTAACCTGATATCCGCAGATCTTTCTCTGATGGAAAAGGAGACGAGTCACCTGCAGATCATCGAGGCTCGGAAAAACCTGGAAAACTCAATGCTGACAATAGCGATCGATAATCTGGAGGAAGGGAGTTTCGAGGAAGTTGAAGAGGCATTAAGTCGGATGAAAGAACACTCCACGGAGAGGGAATACCAGGATTACATGGACGCCGACCACGACTTTCACGAGGCTCTGGTGAAGTTGACCGGTAACCCGCTGGTGGTTGAAGCCGCACAGCCTATACTTGCCACAATAAACGATTCGCTGTATAGAGAGCTAACGCATAAGTACTATCTGGTTGACGATTCCAGGATCAAGCGCTGTTACAATACTCATAAAGATCTCTACCGGTCCGTAAAAGAAAAAGACCTGGAAGGGGCAAAGGATTCCATTGCAAAGCACTGGGAATTGATGGAAAACGCCCTGGAGAAAAACGATCACTAATACTCCAACAAGGGGGAAAACATGGAAAGTAACGAGAAGACCCTAACCGTAGTAGCGTTAGGGGGAAATGCGATTTTGAAGCCAGGACAGGAGGGGACGGCGAAGCAACAGATCGAGAACGTAAACGAGACGACGCAGCAGCTCGCCAAGATGGTCTTGTCGGGAGAGTACAAGATCGTCGTCTCTCACGGTAATGGTCCACAGGTGGGTAACCTGATGCTCCAGAACGAGCTGGCCAAAGAGGAGGTTCCTTCTCACCCGCTCGACGTCTGCGGAGCGGAAAGCCAGGGCTTTATCGGTTACATGCTCTCGCAGAGCCTGGACAACGTGTTTAACGAAAACGGCCGAGGCGATATTCCCGTCTCCACGGTTCTAACTCAGACTCTTATCGACGGCGATGACCCTGCTTTCGAGGATCCATCCAAGCCCGTCGGGCCGTTTTATACCGAAGAAGCCGCAGAGGAACTGAAGGAAGAGAAGGACTACGACATGATAGAGGATGCCGGTCGGGGATACAGGCGGGTAGTTCCGTCCCCCAGACCGAAGGCAATCGTTGAAAAGGAACCGATTCAACAGTTGCTGGCCGCCCATACCGTCGTGATTGCAGCGGGTGGGGGAGGAATTCCAGTGGTTCGCGAAGGGGATCAGCTCGTCGGTCGAGAGGCCGTTATCGATAAGGATCTGGCAACCGAACAGCTGGCCGAGGACGTTGGCGCCGAGGTACTGGTCATTCTTACTGACGTGGAATTCGCCTACCTGAACTACAATCAGCCTGATGAGGAAGCACTTGAAAGGGTAACGGTAGACGAAGCCGAAGCTTACCTGGAAGAAGGACATTTTGCCCGGGGTTCGATGAAGCCGAAAATAGAGGCCGGGGTAGAATTCGTAAAGCAGGGCGGAAAGAAGGCCGTAATAACGTCGCTGGACAAGGTACTGGAAGCCCTGGACGGAAATACTGGAACTACGATAACTACTGAATAAAAAAGGAGGAAAAACATGTCTAATACTCAATTGAAAGGTGAGGACTTTATAAGCTGGCTGGACTTTGAGAGGGACGAAATAGACGCGATCCTGGAGGCTGCACACGACCTGAAACGCAGGCAGATCAGGGGAGAAAGGCAGACCAACGTTCTGCCCGCGAAGTCGCTATTCATGCTCTTTTACAATACTTCGTTGAGAACTCGAAATTCCTTCGAAGCAGGAATGACTCAGCTCGGAGGTCACGCACACTTTCTCCAGCCCGGTGCAGTCTATACTCCTGCGCTGGAAGGTGAGGAGGAAGCTTACTCCACGGAAAGAGTCAGCGACGTTGCCCGGGTCCTTTCGGAAATGGGCGATGCAATTTCGATCCGGATCTACGGGGACAAGACGGACTGGCAATACGGAAAGGGTTACAAGATCCTGCAGGAGTTTGCCAACTGGGGTTCGGTTCCGATAATCAACATGGAGGACGACGGATTCCACCCAAACCAGGCTCTGGCTGACGTCATGACCATGCAGGAGAAGATGGGTAAGGACCTGACCGGGAAGAAATTTACCATGAGCTGGGCTTATTCGGGTTCGGTGGAGAAGCCTCTTTCGGTACCTCAATCGGCTGTCATCAGTGCGGCAACGATGGGCATGGACGTTACGCTGGCCCATCCGGAAGGACTGGACCTCGACCCCGACGTGCTCGACGCTACGGAGAAGCGAGCGGATAAACACGGTGGCGATTTCGAGATAGTCCACGACATGGAAGAAGGTTTCGCCGACGCCGATGTCGTCTATCCGAAATCCTGGACGCTCCAGCCGACTGATGGCTCGACGGCCGATCTGGATAAAGCCAGGGAAGTCTTCGAGAACAATAAGGACTGGATCACTACTCAGGATAAGATGGAACTTACGGACGATGCCTACTACATGCATTGCCTGCCCGCGGATAGAGGCATGGAAGTTACGGATGAAGTTATCGATGGCCCGAACTCCGTGGTCTTTCAGGAAGCCGGTAACAGGCTGCACGCACAGAAAGGCCTGTTGAGCCTGCTTTTATCATAGGAGGTAGACATGAGCTGGCACGACTTAAAAGGTAAGGACATGATCAGCGTGAAGGACTGGTCCAAGGAAGAGCTGGATATCCTGCTTCGGGTGGCCAATGACCTGAAGAGCAGGTATTACAGCGGGGAAGAGCCGGATATACTGGAAAACGATACATTTATGATGCTCTTCTTCAATTCCTCCACGAGGACCAGGCAGTCCTTCGAAGCGGGAATGAGTCAACTAGGCGGTCACTCGCAGTTCCTGGCCCCGGAGACCATGCGGATCTCACTGGACAGGGAACCTGGCGGAGGAGAATCAATTAAGGACACCACCAAGGTAATGGGTCGTTACGCCGAAGGAGTCGGCGTGAGGATCTTAGAAGATAAGGTCAATTATTATGGTCAGGGTACGGAGATCATGTACGAGATGGGCAAGTACTCCGACGTCCCGATAATCAACATGGCCTCGGACATTTACCATCCCTGTCAGTCCATGACGGACGTCATGACGATGCAGGAAAAGGTCGGGGATCTCAAGGACAAGAAGATCGCCGTTACCTGGGCCTACTCGCCGTGGGTCCGGTCCTGGGGCTCGATTCAGTCCAATATCCTGACTTCCGCCCTATTTGGCATGGACGTTAGCTTGGCCCATCCGGAAGGATACGAACTGGACCCCGACGTGATGGATCTGACTGAGGAAAACGCGAAGAAATCGGGTGGTTCGTTCTCGGTCACGAACGATATGGACGAAGCCATCGAGGATGCGGACATAGTCTATCCAAGGAACTGGATGAGCCCGGACAGATACGAGATCGGTAAGGAGAAGGAAATTGAGATGGCCGGCCAGCACAAGGACTGGCAGTATACCAAGGAAAAACAGGAAGAGCTGGGCGATCCCGGGCACCTGCTCCACTGTATGCCGGTGGACCGCGGTAATGAGGTGGAGGACGAGATCATGGACGACCCGGAACTTTCCTTCGTCTACGATCAGGCTGAAAACAGGCTACACCTGCAGAAGGCACTCATGGCTTTAACGATGGGCGGTAACTTCTAACTCAAAAATTATCTATACCATTACAGTCGCTAACCCCCCTGTAAAAGGGGGGGTTTTTATTTTAACAATGAAGACGCTCCAGAAGCTGGATAATTCACGGCGAGTCGGATAACCTACTTAAAATAACTCGTCACAAAAGGTATGGGGTGGGTCTTTTTGTCTTCGAAAAAGAGCATGATGGACTATTCTAACAGGTTGAGTCTGATTTCCGTGATCCGCGGCGATGAACCGGCTGATACCGTGATTAAGGACGGTTCACTGGTGAACGTTCTAACCGACGAGATTTTAGAGCGGGACGTAGCGATAAAAAACGGTCGGGTCTGTGCAGTTTCGAAAAGTCTTGACGATTTGGTGGGAAGTTCGACGAGAGTCATCGACGCAAGCGGCACTTATGTGACTCCGGGGTTCATTGATGCTCACCTTCATATTGAAAGTTCCATGCTGGCTCCGGCTGGTTTCTCTCAGCTAATGGCGAGCAAGGGAGTAACGACGGTCTTTTACGACCCGCACGAAATAGCCAATGTATCGGGGATAGAGGGTGTGAAGTGGATGTACGAGGAGATGATGAGGAGTCCCGTAAACGGTTTTCTGACCGTGCCTTCCTGTGTGCCTGCTAGTTCACCCGAGTTAGAGACGACGGGGGCGGGATTCGGTCTGGAGGAAATTGATGAAGCCCTCGGCTGGGAAGCTACGGCCGCGCTGGGAGAGATGATGAACTTCCCGGGGGTCCTGGGTGGTCACGAGGAAACGGTTGAGAAGCTCAAGTTAGCACAAAAACACGGCCTACCGATTGAAGGCCATGCCAGCGGTCTCTCAGGCCTGGAACTGGACGGTTACGGGTCAATGGGTATAGATTCGGACCATGAAGGGGTAAGTAAGGAAGAGGGCATTGAAAGAGCGCGGAAGGGCTTCTGGACCATGGTCAGAGAAGGTTCCGGGTGGGCCGATTTAACGGAAGTCGTGCGGTCACTAACGGAGTCCGATTTGTCCCCGACCCGTTTCTGCCTCGTCACGGACGATAGGGACCCCATTGACTTGATGAAAGAAGGCGGGGTCGATCACGTTATCAGAAGGGGAATAGAGGAGGGTCTGGACCCGCCCCCTGCCATCCGGATGGCGACTTTGAATCCCGCAACGAGGTTCGGTTTGGATAATGAGCTCGGCTCGATTGCTCCCGGAAGGAGGGCGGATATCAACCTGGTAAGTGACCTTCGGACCCTGGATGTCGAAACCACTCTGGTGGGAGGTAAACCCGTTGATGAAGTGGACTGGCCGGATACACAGTCCTCGGCGTTGACGGGTACTGTCGAGGTCCCCGGAGAAATTACTCCCGAAATCTTTCGGCTAGAAAAGAGTGAGAAAGAGGTAGGTATCCGCGTTCATCAAGGGGATATAATCACAGAAAAACTGGATATAGCGGACTCTAGAGAAGAAAGTTCCGATCTGAACAAGTGTGCGGTTCTGGAACGCCACAGGTCCACGGGGAATGTCGGTAGG
>CAZWZR010000076.1:0-7505 GCA_964638365.1 uncultured Thermotogae bacterium
CGTAGTCAAATTTGTTTTTCTACAAGCCCCGCACCTTGGGGCGGGGTAATTGACTTCTGGTGAGCAAATTAATTTCGAGCAGGTAAAGCGATATCAAACTTCGACCCTTTCTCCTTCCTTCGTATAGAAAATTATTCCCGTAACGTCTTTTTCCGGGAAACTGTTAGCCGCGGCCTCCCTGTATAATTCGAGCTGTTTTTCGTATTCACCCTGAAGCGTTTTATCGAGGTCCGTCTTGTAATCGATGACTTCCACTCTGTCCTCCATCACGTTCAGGAGGTCAATTGAGCCGTGATAGACGTATTTCCTGTTACCTTCGTGTCGAGGTACCAGCACTTCTTGTTCTGGGTAAAAGTCCCCTTCCAGTGAGGTAATGAACCCAAATAGATTCTCCTTGTCCTCGCTACCCCTCCCCTCAAAAGGGGGTTCTAGTTCTTCACCACGGACCAGCTTCTCGGCGAACTCGTGGATCATCGTGCCAAATTCGGTCCCCCGACCTTCCGGATATCCATCCGAAGGGATATCTATAACGCTGTGAACTGCTCTTTTTATCGGCCTGGTTCCTTCCGGTTCTCCTACGTTAAGCTCTTCCCTGGCAGGTTCCTCAGCGTCCGCCTCTAGCCGTTCCAGGTCGGGTTCGGTGACTTCCGATTCCACGTTTAACTCCTTGAAAAACTGACCCTCTTTACCCTGCTCTGCCGAGAGAAACAGATAGTTCTCGGCCCGGGTCAACGCCACGTAGAGCAGTCTCCTCTCCTCGTCGTAATCCACACCCGAAACTTTTGAAGCCAGATATGTATTCAGGTTATCGTAAAGGTAACCTTCCTCCTCCGAATAAGTCTTCCTGGCCCTGAGACCGAGTAGATCGTCGTAATATACCCTTTTCGAGTTTGATGTGGAACTTGGAAAGACCCCTCTATTCATATTGGCAAGAAAAACCACGGGGTATTCCAGCCCTTTGGCGGCGTGAATTGTCTGCACCGTTGCGGCGTTTTCCATTTCTCCATCGACTTCGTAGGTTTCCCCTCTTTCTACGTTCTTCTCGATGAAACTGACCACGGCCCCGAGGTTCATAAAAGAGGAATCGAAAACCTCCTGCAATACCTCAATTATCTTGTCCGTGAAAGGATTGTCAAAACCGTACCTCTGAAATACAGTCCGTGCTATAGTGCTTATACCGTGGGCCTCATCCAGTTTATCTCTGAAAGCAAGAACATTCCCGGGATAGTCGCCGGAGTTCAGCATGTACCGGACTTCCTCCATGTTATAACCGGCCTGATCCAGAATTACGCTCCAGCCCCTGTCGGAATCACCTGACACGAGAACCCGAAGCCAGGCCAGCAGTATTACGCCGGGGTCCGTTTTAAATATCTCCGCACCCCCCTCGTAGGATACCGGTATATCCTCTTCTCGGGCCCGCTTGTCAAGCTCCCTGGCAAATACCCGGTTACGAGAAAAGATCGCCACGTCGGCGTAATCTACCCCCTCTCCGTTGATCCTGTACTCTTTACTTTCAACCAATTCAACCAGTTTCTCCAGGACGGCGTCGACCTCCTCCTCCGAAGTAAAAGCAGTTATTTCGGTATTGGCCTTCTCTTTTGCCGCTCGCAGCGAGGTAAGGTCACGGTTGATCTGGACTTCTTCGTCCTTTTTCCCTCGTACATGCAATGCTCCCTCTGAAAAATCCAGTATATCCTGGGAGGACCTGTAATTGCGGTCAAGGGAAATCTCGTGAATATCTCCCGGGTCGTAAGGAGTCCGCCTTTTGTCCGAGTTGATCTGGCGATGGTACTTTTCCAGTCTTTTCTCGAAGTTCAGGATGTTTTTCACGGAAGCGTACTGAAAGCTGAAGATGCTCTGTTTCCAGTCACCGACCACGGCGATATTGCCCGTTTCGGAAAGGAGCAAGGAGAGCTTGAACTGAATTTCGTTAGTATCCTGAAATTCATCGATCATCGCGTATTTGAACTGTCTGGATTCCCGCAGTTCGTCGTCTTCCATGAGCATTACGAAGGCAAACATGAGCTGGAAGGAGAAATTCAGGTAGTTTCGACCAAGTGCATAACTCATATATTCATAGTAAAGGTCGTGAACAAAAGCAATGAGATCCTCCCTGTCTTCCCGGAAAGCTTCAAACATTATCCGCGTTTCTACCTTTTTCCCGTCTTTTATATCGCCTTTTTTGCTAATTTCGGGTCTTGAAAAGGTCTTGTTCCTCATCCCGTTTAGCCGCTTCAGGAGCTTCGATTGTTTATCCCCCCTCTTACCGGGAATCGGGTCGTTGAGTCCATCAAGTTTCTTACGGTATTTACTGAAATCACCCAACAGGCCTTCTTCCCCGTTTCTGTACCAGCCGTTCCTTTCCGGAAATATACCTTTTGCCGCGAGCGACTTTATCAGGTCCAGAAGGCCTGATTCATCGTAGACCATCCGGTAATAATCCTCGTATTCCGGGTGCGATTCCCGGAACCCGCTGTAGAAGTTCGAGAATTCGCCAGTTTCCTGCACTTCGTTTGCCAGGGTCCTGGTGTTTTCGGTTATCCGTTCGTCTAATCCAAGTAACTCCGGGGCATCAAAACCCTCCTGAAAGAGCAATCCCTGACAGAAACCATGAAAAGTCGATATAGGGGCATCACGTAACTCCCCGAGGTCGTAGTTGCAGTAGTTTATTATCTCTTCCCGCATGTTCTCCGCCCCGTTCTCCGTAAAGGTGGCCAGGAAAATATCATTCGGCTCGACGCCCTGATCCAGTAGTTCCGCGTAACGCCGCGATACCGTGAAGGTCTTACCGGTCCCGGCACCTGCATCCACCAGGTAGATCCCTTCCGTGTTCCGGATGAGTTTTTTCTGATTTCCCTTTGGCTCCGGACTCATTTTCCCTCACCCGCCATAATAAGGTCCCTGTGAGTTACGTCGTCCAGGTCCCTCTCTCCGACGGGAAACCGCCTGCCCCGCCAACGGTTGAGCTCTTCCAGCTTTTCCGTCAGGAAATTCTCGAACCTGTCGAGGTCGTCGCGGAAGAAGTTCCTGGTCCTCAGTCGATAGAGCGAAGTTCTGAGTACCGATCTCGTTGCCTTAGCCAGTTGCTTTTCAGTCAGATCTTTCCCCCTCCCGACTTCGAGGTGTTTTTCACATAATCGCTTTAGCTGGGGCTGGTGTGATTCGGCTTTTTTTCGGGAATAAAAATCCCCTCTATCGAATTCCAGTTTCGTCAGAACGTCGAGAAACTTCTCCCTGCCAAGCGGGTCCAGCAGCTTTCCTCTTTTCTTCGAGCTATTTGCTAAATCGTAAACCTCGTGACGACCGAGGAACCCGGAGAAGGTATCCGGGTAGTAACTAACCGTGGTAGTACAGTCATCCAGATCTACTTCGTCCTGCAGAACTTTCCCCGTGTCTTCAAGCGCGTGAAAAAAAGTGAAATCTATCTTCTCGTCTTCCACTACCGTTCTGTGGTGGGACAGGTACAGCAGGGCCTGAAAGTCCGGGTTATCTTCAAACAGGTCCACGTTCGAATCCTTGACGACTTTATAAGCGCTGGCTTTTCTCCCGGTTTTATAGTCTATCAGCCGGCTGCCGTTTAACATGTCCACCTTGCCCTTGCTTCCGATAGCTTCATTCAAAAAGAACATCTCCGTGAATTCCCTTTCCAGCTCCTTGTCGAATTCAGAGGCAAAAAAGTTCTTCCCGGGTCCAGGGGTGTAGTCGGCGGAACTGAAGGACTCTTCATTTCCGAGTTCACGATCCTCAATAAAATTAATCAGGAGCCTGGCCCCCAGTCGGAACTCTGTCCTTAATACCGATAAATCGACGTCGTCGACGATCGATTTCATGCGCTCAACCATAAGGTCGACG
The DNA here is from genome assembly GCA_964638365.1 of uncultured Thermotogae bacterium. Classification (GTDB taxonomy): domain Bacteria; phylum Bipolaricaulota; class Bipolaricaulia; order M55B111; family M55B111; genus JAGXLP01. Next base: position 3,853 of record CAZWZR010000076.1, read on the forward strand.
AAATCACTCAGACCTCTGGATTCCACGAAATCGGGAAAGTTGGCGTAAAACTCCGCGAAGTCGTGAATAACAGTCCCCTTACGGAAATAATCCCTGTCCGGTTCCTCTACCAGCTGAGAAAAGTAGTAATCGCGTGGACACTGGACTAAAGTGTTTAGCTCGGTTTTACTTAGTGCTTTTATCCTGTCAGGATCCTTATTGACGTGGTCACTGCCAAAACTCGTCCCTCCAGAGGTAGACCTTTTATACAGAACGTAGTCCTCACCTTCTTCACCATCCGTGAAACTGGATAACTTCGGGACAAACTCGTTAAAGTACGTGCTAGGGGTTACTTTCCTGTTTAAGTCCTGACTTTGAACCATATATAACTGCTTTGCGCCATTCTGAATAAGCGATTTGAAGTTTTTTATGTTTCTCTCGCGGACCCTGTCCAGCTTTCGCCAGGACCTCCTTTCCACGGTGATGTCCCACTTACTTGACATTCCTAGGTAAAACACTATCTCCCTATCTATATAGGCCCCACCGGTGGGGTTGGCGAGCAGCAGGCCGCTGCTACTTTCCTCGGTCTTTATCTCGAAGCTATCAAGGTAATACTTCAATCTGTTCAAGCTGGATTCAGCAACTTGCTCTCTCAGAAGCCCTGTTTCCCTTAGGACTTCTTTTAGCTTGCCATGGTCTTCCAGGCCATACTGGTTCATTCTGTCAATGGCTTCGGCGTAACTTCCCCACTCAATTCCTTCAATCAGTTCTCTTATTTCACTCGAATTGGGGGAATCAGTTTCAGTAATGTATTCTTCTTCCCTGTTTCTATCCAGCTCTATACCGAGTCTCCTCGAAACGGGTGCTGCGTCTTTTATCTTAACCCTGGGGTAACTGAGCCCTAGCTCCAGAAAAGCGATAAATGTCCTCACGAATTCCGAATCCGCCAGGTCTCTGGCCACCTGGAAGTCTATTTCAGCTGCTCTAAGATGTGACCGCAGAAGTGGGTCATAATTACTCTCGGGCTGTACCACCACCGCCACCTGTTCCGGGTTGAGCTCCCGGACGTTATCAACTACACCCCCTACCAGCTGATTTGCCGAGCTATAGACCCGAAATGGAGCTAATTCGATCTCCTTATCTCCAAATACATCTAGCTCGTCGAAGTTACGGGGTAAGATAGATCTGTCGAGTTCGTTAAACTGGTAAAGAGATATCGCACAGACATCTTTGCTTTCTTCCACCTGAAAACCGTCCAATTCCCCGTAAATATTCCTGACTCCGCCGAGAATTTTTAAGATCGACGTGAACCTATCCTCGCTAAATTCTGCGAGGTCCAGGATTCGATCCCGCTTTCCCGTTTCTTCCCATACAGTGATAACTTTATCCAGAAGGTAGGAAGCTTCCTTCCAGCCCAGTCCCAGCTCCGAAACCGCTTCAAGGAAGAGCTCCCTCTTCGAACTCAGTTCCTGGTTCTGAAACTTCCGGTAAATATACGTCCTCGGCGTATATGCGAGCTTTCCGAGTTGTGGGGCTTCCACCCTATCGTTTATGGCGTCAGCGAGAGACGCTTCGGCGGTAAAAACGAGATCGTAATTTCTAACTTCCTGGTATATTTCGTCTATCGTGAGGGTCCGTTGGACTTTCATTAAACCACCCGATGTCTAAATCATTTAAGCCCAGTAGTTCCAATTAAAATCTGGGAGCCCAATAGTTTAACGGTATTAGGCTAACTTCAAAAGGATCGGGTCTTCAAGGAAAAAGGCCATGGGTATGAGAACCTTACTGTATCCCTCAAAATAAAAAAGGGTCACAGGTAGTAACTACCTGTGACCCATAATAATTCTAAGGTAATTATCGATTGAGAAAAATTACCTACTTAGACGACCTCTACGTTTAATGCTTTGGGTCCTTTGTCGCCTTCTTCGAGGTCAAAAGAAACTTCCTGACCTTCTGATAGAGATTTGTAACCTTCGCCAACTATCTCTGAATAGTGAGCAAATGCGTCTTCGCCGTCTTCCTGCTCGATGAAACCAAATCCTTTGTCGTCATCGAACCATTTGACTGTGCCTGTAGCCATAATATAAAAACCCTCCCTGTCTGCCAATATTTGACTGCCCCCTGTCACTTCCAACAAGGGAGAGCTTTTACGCTCTCTGCAAAGTGAAACTTCGGGTCCAGCCAGACGTGCTATTCTACTTACTTCAAGCCTTCCTTGTTCAACTGAACTTCTTCGTACTTAAAGCTTAAATCTATTCCTTATACTGCAACTTGCAGACAACTTATAATAACCCCTGTATTACCTATATTCAACCAAAAACAGGGATTATGGTAGTCTAAGATGGAGATAAAATGGTTAGTGGCGCCACAGGGGTCTTCTGTGAATTTTTGTGAAAATCTCGTCGATGAGAGTTTTTAAAAGAAAAAAGCCACAGATACTTAGAGTACCTGTGGCCTGTATAGTCATCAAAGCTGTGTTTGTTCCATAGAAGCTAGATTACGAAACCTCTACGCTTAGTGCTTTGGGTCCTTTGTCGCCTTCTTCGAGGTCAAAAGAAACTTCCTGACCTTCTGATAGAGATTTGTAACCTTCGCCAACTATCTCTGAATAGTGAGCAAATGCGTCTTCGCCGTCTTCCTGCTCGATGAAACCAAATCCTTTGTCGTCATCGAACCATTTGACTGTGCCTGTAGCCATAATATAAAAACCCTCCTCGTCTGCCCGGTATTTGACTGTCCTATTAGCCTCGAAGGAGGTGAATTTAACCTTCTCTAAAGTGAAGCTCGGTGCAGCCATATTTCTTTAAAAACATGTTGCGAATTACTAACTACTAAATATTTTCTAGTGTTTCTATATTGCAGACTAACTAAATATAAAGCTTTAACCGGCTACTTTCAACCCCCGTCTCATCGGTAAAATTAGCGGAACTTTATCAACCTGCGTATCTGGTTCTTCTCCTCTTTTACTATATTCTCAATTTTCCTTCTATCATAATCCGATGCAGCCCGATCGAGCATATCGTAAAAATAGAGCATCGTATCTTTTTCCAGTGAAATTGCAACTTCGAGCAACTGGCCGCGGGTCTGTGCGTCCCTGGCAGCCTGAATGTTTTCATTTGCGGGTGTAAATACCTTGGAATCTCCAAGGACCTCCAGGTAACTATCTTCCAGCTTTCCGTAAAGCTGACTATTCAGGTCCTTCCGGCCAGTAGAATCGTTTTCACCCAGCATGGACTCAAACTTTACCTTGTGTTCCCTTTTTTCTTTTGCAAGTTCCTTGAACAAATCGGATAGTTCCTCGCTATCAGCCTCTGATGCCATCCCTTCATAGAACTCTTCACCGTTTTCTTCAATAAGAGCCGCGATTTTCAAAGTCTCTTCCGCGGAAAATGGAACTTCAGACATTGTTATCACCTACTAAAGGCTACTTGATAGACCAAGCTTTTCCACCCAGAATCCGGCTGAGTAAGTGCCCAGCTAAAATGCGCAACCAACCGTCCCGTCATGCCAGAAAAGTTAAGATTTATCAGCTAACTCCACCGCAATTCTGCTGCCCAACCCCGCGTTACTTTTAACCAAAGATTTATTGGTCTCCAGGCTGCCTCCATTGGTCTTTTCAACTATCCTTCCGAGTAAAAAGGGAGTCAGGTCCTTTCCGGTAACGTCTTTGTTTT
>CAZWZR010000077.1:0-7447 GCA_964638365.1 uncultured Thermotogae bacterium
AACACGCGAGGTGTTATTATGGACGTAAACAAGAAGTTAAAGTGTATCAGTCTGATGGACTACGTCGGCAATTGGGGCGAATGGCGAGATAACTTGAGCCAGGCAGTAAGCGTGGGCAAGAAAGCGGGTATGTCTTCCGAACAGATAGATAAGCTGGCCACGCAGATCGGTGATTTTCTTGCCGAAAACGTATGCCCGGAAACCCCGGAAGAAGAGTTACTTAAGGAAATGTGGAATACTGCTTCGCCTGAAGAGCGAGAAGTACTTGCCAAGCTGCTCGTTAAGATGTCGGAATGACCTCTTTTGTCCAAAGTACCGATTTGGTTTTGAAATCATAGCGGGGCCTGGTTAGTAGAGTCGATAGTTTCGCGCCAGGGTTCGGGGCCTAAAACAATACAAACGTTAGTCTGTCAATTCTGCACTTTCATAACCAATAACCAGCAGTCGGTCGAGGACTTTTATTTGAACTTTAACCTATAAGGGACCCCTGATGAAAACTGGAAGAACGCTTTACACAAGATATCCCCTCGATTGACTGCTGGTCAAAACAAAGACGATTCATACCCCGGTAATTTGCGGGATTTCCTGAAGAGCTCCGGGAAAGCTTACAACCGGCCGCACTTTTTACTTTTTAGAGGTGAGATTATGAAAACGGCAATGGTCTGGGGTTCAACAGGTGGCATTGGTGGAGGGGTGGTCGACAAATTGTTGAATGAAAACTGGGAAGTACTTGCCGTCTCTCGGTCTTCGGGCAATTTTTCGGACGCGGTAACGGAAGTAGTGATAAACGATATCGGAGAGCCCGATGAGGTAGAATCGGCCGTGGAAGAATACAAAGACTCGATAAAGGAGGTTGATCTCTGGGTATACGCAATTGGAGATATTACCACGAAAAAAGTTACGGATACCAGTCCCGAAGACTGGAATAGAATCAACGGGGCAAATTTGCAAGGGGCCTTTCTGGCAACAAGGTACAGCATCCCGGTCCTCCCTGAAGAGGCTCACATGGTTTTCATAGGGGCCGTGAGCGAGCGAACGGAACTACCCGGTCTGGCAGCTTACGTATCGGCAAAAGCCGGCCTCGAGTCCTTCGTCGAGGTGCTGCGCAAGGAGGAACGCAATAGATCAATTTCCATAGTTCGCCCTAAAGCCGTCGATACCCCGTTCTGGGATAAAGTTTCGTTCGATCTTCCCCATGGCGCGAAAAAACCGGAAGAAGTCGCCAACCATATATTTAATGCTTACGAAGAGGGGAAAACAGGAGTGGTGGATATTTAGTTCAGATTTTCCACGAATTCCTATCTAAATTTCCCCAGCAGAGAAATACCTCTACTTTTTACTTAAATACCGTGTTATTGCATATTTTGAAAACTATTGGAACCAAAATTAATCGGCTTTCTCCCTCTTGAAAAGTAAGTTCATTCGCAAGATTTGTTTTCCGAAGAGGGTTGGTACAGCACCCGGATGAGTTAAGATACCTGGCTCAAGTAATTTTAAGTCTAGAAATAATAGTCTACCTTCAGCCTTTGTTTAACAAGCCTCCTTTCCCAGCGGACTTCCCTCATCTGGGTGCTGGTTGATGGTCTCGAAAAAGAGACCTGGTTTGACGATTTAGTCATCACACTCATCACCCAACGAGTTAAGAGATAAACTTTCTTGAAAAGGATATACATTTTGTAATCTGACTTAGGCGTCCTTTGGTGCGGAGTAAATAGCACAGTTTAGGTGGAATCTAATCTGTTTCTACACTGTTGCCAGCACCTTCTACCGATTCCTTCAGTGATGTCTGATATGCGTAGTCCTAAATCGACCATTTCTCCAGCTCCCCGTTAATCTGTCGATTCAAAGAACGATATTCGTTTCAGCAAGTTTTTAGCTATTCCACTAGCTTTCACCAGGACGAACGAGATTCGTTTTTCTTCTACCCTTACCCCCCTTACATGTTTGCGGATTTGATAATTATGATGTTTCGAAAATCCTTATATGGACTGGGTTATCAACTTCCTTTAATATTCAGCTCCGGGGGGAATCGCTGGCATTTTGGACTTAAACGTTTCACGGATAAACGCACGGTTCGAAACAACGGACTAATTTGGCTATAATGGAGGAAAACATCAAACCAATTCATAACATCGGGGAGATCAAACTGAACAACGCAATTCAGACTATAGCTAAAGAGCTCGATATAGAAGTAGATCAGGTCAAAGCAGTAAGGTCACTGTTAGATGACGAGAACACCATTCCTTTTATCGCACGCTACAGGAAAGAGGAGACCGGCTCACTGGATGAAGTCCAGATAGGTGAAATCAAGGAAGAACTCGAAAAGGCCAAGAAGCTGGAAAACCGCCGTGAGACTATAACCGATTCGCTGAAGGAGCAGGATGAACTGACAGAGGAACTTCAGGAAGAGATCGACGAAGCGAGTAGCCTGTCGGAATTAGAAGACATCTACCTGCCTTACAAGCCAAGCCGTTCCACACGAGGTACAAAAGCAAAAGAAAAAGGACTCGAACCTCTGGCGGACGCGGTTCAGGAGGAGCGTCCGGGTCTGGATCCGGAGGTCGTGGCACAAAGCTACGTGGATGAGGAGAAAGGGGTCGAGAATTCGGAAGATGCTCTTCAGGGCGCAAGGGATATAATTGCGGAAAGGGTAAACGAGGACAAGGAAGTTAGGGAAAAGACCCGGGAGTTTTTCTTCGAGAAGGGAACTATTAGGTCGAATCTCAAGGACTCCGATGCCGATCACGATGAGCAGTACCGAGAATACTACGACCTGGAAGAACCCGCGATGAGCGCTCCAAGTCACAGGGTACTCGCGATATTTAGAGGGGAAAACGAGGACGTACTCCAGGTAAAGGTAAGACCACCAAAAGAGGCGGGATTAAGAAAGCTGAAAAAGATAGTAGAACCCGGAAATTCGGCATCGGGCAAACAGGTGGAGAAAGCTTTAGAAGACTGCTATTCCCGGCTATTGGCTCCATCGCTTGAAACGAATTTGAGAAATAAGATCAAGGAAGAGGCCGATCGAGAAGCCATCGAGGTCTTCGATGACAACCTGGAAGAACTGCTGATGTCCCCACCTCTGGGGGAAAAACCCGTCCTGGGTATAGACCCAGGTTTCAAAAGCGGCTGCAAGGTAGCGGCGCTCGATGCGCAGGGGAATTTCCTCGACAACGAAGCGATATTTCCTCACGAACCCCAGAAAGAAGTGGAAAGGGCGGCGGAGACGGTCAAAAAATTCGTAAGTGAATTCGAACCCGAGGCAATCGCTGTCGGGGACGGTACTGCAAGCAGGGAAACCGAGTCTTTCGTCAGAGAGCTGGATATTCCCGACTCGGTAGCCGTAGTCAGGGTAAGGGAAGACGGAGCATCCGTCTATTCCGCATCGGAGATCGGGCGGGAGGAATTTCCGGACAAGGACGTCACGGTAAGAGGTGCAATCTCGATCGGAAGAAGGCTCCAGGATCCGCTGGCGGAACTGGTCAAAATAGACCCGAAGTCGCTGGGTGTTGGTCAGTACCAACACGACGTCGACCAGAACCTGCTGGAGAAGAAATTGACGGAAGTCGTGGAGAGATGCGTCAACAGGGTCGGCGTTCACGTGAACACCGCCAGTGAGAAACTGCTGACCTACGTCTCCGGTCTAGGTCCCACACTCGCCGGCAATATAGTGGAGTACAGAACGGACGAAGGTCAGGTCAAAAATATCGAGGAGTTAAAAGAGGTCCCCCGAATCGGTCCGAAAACCTTCCAACAGGCAGCCGGATTCCTACGAGTCGTTGACGGTGACAACCCGCTGGACAACACCGGAGTTCACCCAGAGGATTACCCGCTGGTGGAACGGATGGCGGACGACCTCAACTGCACCGTACCCGAACTGATTGACAACTCCGATTTACGCGACGAAATAGACCCGGGGAATTACGTGGATTCGGACGTCGGCCTCCCAACCCTGAACGATATCCTCGAGGAGCTAGAAAAGCCCGGACGAGACCCGAGACCGGAGTTTACGCCCTTCTCCTTTTCCGAGGATATCGACGAAATCGGAGATCTCGAAAAGGGAATGGTGGTCCCGGGCGTCGTGACCAATGTGACTAACTTCGGCGCCTTTGTCGACATCGGCCTTAAATCCGACGGTTTAATTCATATCAGCAAACTATCCGATGAATACGTAGAGACACCTCAAGACGTGGTGAAATTAAACCAGAGGCTCCGCGCCAGGGTGATAGACGTGGATGAGGAACGGAAAAGGGTATCCTTGAGCCTGGACTTTGAAGGGGATTGATTTGGCTATCGGCCGGGAGCAGAGGCCCTACCTGTTAGTCAAAGTATTAAATCAGTTCCAGTTACTAATCCCAGAGGATGACTCCTTCCTCCTGCGTTTCTCAATAGACTCTTTCGATTACTCGCGCTCGTCTCTTCGGTAAAGATGGGGCTCGAGTCAGGCCACGCTCAAGGCTTCCCTTACCAGTTTGAACGGGTCGGGTTTCCCGGTAAACCATGAGCCGATCCAAGTCGCTGTCAGCGGTATCCTTCCCCCTTTTGCGTAGGAACCAAACAAAACCACTTTCACCAGGGATAAATCCCCGTTTAGGTCATCCCGCTTTCCTTTTATCAGGTCGATTAAATCGTTTCCCGTAAACTCCACATCTCAGTCGGCCACCGGCGCAGTAGTTCTCATCACGCTATAATTGGCAAATTTATTCGATAATCTACATGGCCCAACGAGACAACCAACCAACCGCGGTTTTTCGTCGACTACAATCCCCAGAAGAAGACGATTCCCGCCACGGTGACGACCGATAGAATCAGCTGGAGGGGTAGGCCGACCCTTATATAGTCCGAAAACCTGTAACCCCCAGGACCATAGACGAAGAGGTTAGTCTGATAACCGACCGGTGTAAGAAAAGCCGTCGAAGCGGCAAATGTCACCGCAAGCACGAACGAGAACGGGTTAGCCCCCAGCTTGGCCGCGGCGTTTACGGCAACGGGGATCAGGAGAACTACGCTAGCATTGTTACTTATCATTCCCGTAATCAGCCCTGTAGTGATGTAAAGCAACCATAACACGGCTACCGAAGGAAGGACCCCAGCGCTGGCGGCAATTGCCTCTCCAATCAACTCGGCCCCGCCCGTCTGTTCAAGAGCCATTCCGAGTGGAATGACGCCAGCCAGGAGAAAGATAACGTCCCAGGAGACCGAATCGTAAACTTCGTGAGGCTTCAATACGCCGCTTACCACCATGGCGACTACCCCGGCAAGCGCAGAGAGGAGTATGGGAAAAACCCCGAAAGAGGCCAGCAAAACCACACCGAGAATAATGACCAGAGCGTGCGGGATTTTTGATTTTCTATAGGTGGGTTCTTCTACTTCGTGGGCTACTATATACCCTGGGTTTTGAGCCAGACGATCTATATCTCCGGGTGATGCTTCTACTAAAAGGGTGTCTCCGGGGTGAATCCTTGTCCTGTTGAGCCTCTCCTTGATCATCTTTCCCCGGCTTCTTATGGCAAGTACCGTAACGTCGTATCTTTTTTCAAAAGAGGAACTACTTAGTGTATCCCCTTCCAAGGGTGAGCCGCTAGGAATTACGACTTCAACCGCTATCAGTTCCTCTACTTCATCTGAACCTTCCTGTTTTCCTTCCCTCTCCCTGCCGGCCATCATTAGTTCTTCTCTGGCAATTATATCGCCGACCAGGGTTTCTTTATCGGTGTGTATTCGCAGGACATCTCCCTTTTCAAGTTCTTCTCCGCCGGGTAATTCAGTCAGAACCTCGTTTCCCCGTCTGAGCTGAAGAATTTCCGCGTTGAATTCCTCGGAACTTGCCACTTCCTCCATCGTAAGTCCCGCGAGCGGGGATTCCTCATGTACGACAACTTCAGCTACGTAATCCTTGAGACCGTATTGTTCGCCGTAATTCTCGATGGGTGGAACTCTGTCGGGTAGCAATCGAGGGGCTATGAACAATAGATACGCACCACCGACCAGGAGGACTATTGCACCGAGTTTTGTAAACTCGAACATCGAAAATGGGTGACCGATAAGCCTACCTGAAATTTCGCTGGCGAGGATGTTTGTCGAGGTTCCAATGAGGGTCAGAGTCCCACCGAGCATCGAGGCGTATGACAAAGGGATAAGAAGTTTCGACGGGGAGGTTTTTCCTTTGTGAGCCAGGTCCGTGATAACGGAGACCAGTATCGCTACCACTGGGGTATTATTGACGAAACCGGAAATCGGTCCACCGGCGGCAACCGTGGCAAACAACTGTTTAAACTTGTTTTCCCCGGCAAACCGTGAGAGCTTGCGACCGATAATCTGAGCAACTCCGGTCTTCACCATACCGCCGCTAAGAATTAGCATCGCCAGAACGGTTATGGTCGCGGGGTTTGAAAAGCCGGAAATGGCTTCGGCAGGCGATATCTGCGTCCAGGGTTCGAGAACCATCAAAAGGACCATCAGGAGTATTGCGGTGATATCGATGGCCAGGTGATCGGTGACGAAAAAATAAACCGCCACTAGAATCAGTCCGAAAACTACAGCCATGTCAAAGGTGACGCCCAATGAAGCGAAAAACTCCTGTACACTAGGAACGAAGCCGATCATGCGTTTCCTCGTCTCGAGATATTGTAGAACTTTTTTGGATCAAAATTTTCTTCATTCTACCGCAAATAGACCAGCGAGAAGACTGAAGCTGGCCCTGAATAAGTTTTATCAAATTCGCGGGGGTTACTTTACCTATAGCTTACTCTCCCTTTTTTTAACGGGGAAGTATCAAGGTGGGGTGAGGTTAAAAAATTCCCATTGTTGTTTTCCGCCTGTTTCAAAAAACAAGAGAAAGAAGACTATAGACCCCGAAATGTACCCCTTATAAATTCGGGTTTACCTAAATGCCAGCAGAGTTGCAAGATGCAAATACATCAAGCTACAGACCTATCTGCTGGAATATTTCTCCTGAATTTTATTTACCGCCTCTACAAAGTTATCAAGCTCGTTCTGATCCGGCTCCAGATTCAGAGCGGTCGATTGTTCCGGGGAACTCAAAAGGATCGTCACTATTTCATGCTCCGGGTGGTACTCCGCTCCGACTTCCAGGCTATCGCCAACAAGGGTCTGGCTTAAGAGTTCTTCTGGCATGGTTACCTCCTTTTCCGTGGGGTTCGATCTTAGCAAGTCTGAGCCTTGATGAACCAAGCGAAAGTTTGCCGACTAACTTTCCAAACTCCAGTGGTGGGTTTACAAGTCAGGAAGACCTGCGTCGGTTATCATTACCCTTAGAATTAATCGCTCTTGAAGAAAAGTTTATCCAGCAGGCTATTATTCTTGGCGGCCTTTTCGGCTTTTTTCTCGATCCGGCTGTACTCTTCCGGGTTGGAAGATTTCTTTATCTCGTTCTTAACCTTCTTCATAACGGATTTCGTATATAACTGCCTGTTTGGTGGACCAA
>CAZWZR010000078.1:0-2549 GCA_964638365.1 uncultured Thermotogae bacterium
AAGAATAAAACTAGCTCCTAAATGGGAAATTATGAATGGAGAAGAAATTGGTATGACGGTAGTTCTGTCCTTTACTAGATGTTCCAGTAATCTCTGTGGACTCTCTTTACCTTCTCCACGATCTCTTTCGTACCTTCAAATTCTTCCCGGCCAGCAGGAGAATCGGTTTCGAGAAAATCCGGTTCTTTTCCTATTAATCCGGAGATTAAAGCTATCCAGCTCGCGTGAAGTTCTTCATCCGAGTAACCGGATAAGATCAAGTCCACCAGTACGCTGCCCAGATTAGACCTCAATCTTTCGACTTTACTGCCGATTGAATTTAACCCATCCATGGTGAGGCCCAAATTAGTCAACGGGTCCCCGTAATAGGGGTCACCTCCGCCGTTGCGAACGATAACCTCGGGTTCAAATTCCGCTGCCACCGGGAATACTATCTCCTCGAACACGAGTTCGTAGGAGTCGTTACCTGCCCCCTCGGGCACGGGAACGTTTACCGTAAAGCCCTTCCCTTCACCCTTCCCGACTTCTTCGGCGTATCCCGTGCCCGGGTAAATCGTAGAAGGGTCTTGGTGGATGTCCACCTGTAGTACCTCGGGTGAGCTGGCAAAGTACTCGTAGGTTCCGTTTCCCGCGTGGGCGTCGGTATCCAAAACCATTACCCTGTCGACGCCCTTTTCCTGCAGCAGGTACTTACCCGCATAAGCGACGTCGTTATAAATACAGAAACCTTCACCACTATCCGGCTTGGCATGGTGAAAGCCGCCGCCGACGGAGACCGCGATCTCCTCGCTCGACCTGATTAGGTCACAGCCTTTCTGTGCCTGGCCAAGAACCGCTCTGGCCGCCCGTTCCAGCTTTCCCGAATGACGGCCGGGGGAATTGTCCGCCGAATGGTACCTGCTAAATTCAGAGGAACTCCTCTCCAGTTTGCTCGAGTTGAAAAACTCCCTGGTGAAGTTCACGTAATCTTCATCGGCAATACGCAGAGGCTCTTTTCGAGATACTGGTTCGACATCTACGAGTTCGTATTCTTCCCGGCCGAGCTGAGCCTCAAGGTTAGCCAGAAACGAATCGAACCTGTCTCCCTGTAGAGGGTGATCGCGGCCAAAGTCGTACTCTTTAAGCTCTTTTTTCTGGAAGAGGACTGGAATCGGTCCTTTCATTACTCTCCAATCCAGGGTGAACTGGAGTCAGTCTTCAAAGGTCACAACCGACACTAATCCTCCGTTCCGTTTTCGGAAGGCACGGTGACCCCCTGTATACGGTACCGGGTTTCTCCTTTTGGCGTCTCCACCTCGACATCTTCTCCTGGCTCCCTTTTCAGCAAACCCTGGGCCACCGGCGATTTGATGGAGATCTCACCCTCAGTGAGCCTCGCCTCGTGCTCACCAACTATCCGGTAAGTAAATTCTCTTCCCTGATCGAGATCCTCGACGGTTACCTCGGTTCCGAAATCTACCCTGTCCGTCCGAATCTCGTCCTCGGATACCACCGTAGCTTCGTTCAAAACCTCCTGTAACTCGTTCAGGCTCTTCCGGTGGTTCTGGTAGGATTCCTTGGCTGCCATGTATCCTGCGTTCTCGGACAGGTCGCCGTTGTCGGCAGTCCGACTCATGTCTTCCCTGTTCTTCTCAATTTTCCCTTTGAGCTCGTCGACCTTCTCGGACAGACGCTCGTAACCTTCCTTTGTCAGTAAAGTGCTGTTCTGGTAATCCCCTTCCATCTTAAAAATCACCTCGCTATTCGCGAACTTCATTAGATCAGTAGACTTGTTGTAACCTTAAAGCAAGGACTTTTCAAGTCCTGCAAGACACATGTTAATACCCTGGGGAGATGGGCCAGGACAGGCACAGACATGGACTAAGGGAGTTTTCCCTTCTACAGGCATTCATGATGATCGGTGGGGGAATCGGATCCGCTACTCGAGGCGTTGTCCGGGGGGAACAGACCTATGTACAGCTTTGAGGGCCTTCTTAGCTCTTTCTACCGTGCCTTCAAATCTGAGGAAACTCCGGAGGAGATAGTCTCTCGCGGGAAAGATATCCGTCCTCTGGCGGAGGTACTTCGACTCGGCGTCAGTTCCGGGCAGGAAAACGAAGAACTTCAACGCCAGTACATGCCAAGAAGGTACTGGGGGAACCTAATTGAGGTGGATTAAACCGCTTAGCTCAGGTAGGAGAAAAAAGAAAAGGCCGTCCCATCCGCAGGGACGGCCTTTTGAATAACTAAACTTTTAACTATTACTCTTTGGTAATATCGGCAACTCGGATGTCCATAGTAGCGTCCACGAATATGTTCTCGACGTTAGGTTTGTAAACTACGTAAGCCTGAGCGAGGTTTGCCCAGAGCGGAATGAAGGGTACGTCCTGGGTACTCAACTCCTGGACGGCTTCGTAGAGCGGAGCTCTTCTATCCCAGTCCGGGATTGCCTTTGCCGTATCCATTAACTTTTTGTAGGCGCTGTAGTTCGGATGGTTGTTGAAGAAAGTACCCAACCCTTCTGGTGATCCGGTGGTCCAGGGTTCAAGGAAGTTGCTGGCTTCCAGGTA
>CAZWZR010000078.1:2649-7426 GCA_964638365.1 uncultured Thermotogae bacterium
TCGGCCATTTCCAGGTCCTGTTCGGGGAAAGTGGCCTTACGACCTTGCCATCCTCTGGGCACCATAGTGTAGACAGGATCAGCCAGTCCGCTGAAGACCTGTTCGGCGATCTTCTGTCGGTTGACGGCATAAGTTACCGCCCTGCGGACTCGTTCGTCCTTGTACACTTCGTTGGTGACGTTAAAGAGCAAGTACCTGATACTGGGACTGTTCTGCGTATGCTGCGTTTCGAAGTCCGGAGATTCTATCAGCTCTTCGATATCCACCGGGTTCATAGTCCGGAATGCGACGTCTATATCCCCAGCTTCCAGAGCAGTCCTGAGTCCAGTACTGTTCGAGTACTTCAGCTCGACGACGGTCTTCATCTCGGGAGCACCGCCGTAGTAATCCTCGAAGGCCTCGTATACAACTGACTGGTTCGGCTGATAGTCACTTAGTTTGTAAGGTCCTACTCCGACCAGTTCTCCTTTTGCGAACTCGTCAGCGGGCGTCCCGTTTTTGTTCCAGACCAGTGCCGGCCCGACCTGACCCGTAACTCGTTTTAAGAAGGTCGCGTTTGGCTCAGCAAGAGTTATCTTCAGCGTGTAGTCATCTACGACCTCGATCGTGTCAATGGGATTACCTATAAGGAAAACTCCACCCTCAGGGCCATCGAGCTCCATTGCGCGCTCGAAGGACCACTTAACGTCTTCAGCTGTCAGGTGATCGCCGTTTGTAAAGTTAACGTCCTCCCGGAGATGGAACGTATACTCCTGAGCCTGAGGCCCGACTTCCCAGTCCTTTGCCAGAGAAGGCCCGACCTCCGTGGTCTTCGGCTTGATCTCGAGCAGGGAATCGCTCATCAGACGCATGACGTGCCAGCTATAGTGATCGTAGGAGTTCGCCGGGGAAAGCTGCGTCACTCTGTCCGTGGTACCGATAACTAGAGTATCCGGGCCACCCTGTGCCAGACCAACAAGAGAGAAACCTAGCATAAGTGCAAGTACTAAACTTAATATAGTTAAGCGCTTCATGTTATTACTAAAACCTCCTCTTGAGATAATCCAAACATTCTTTTAGATACTCACCCAGTTTTACGGCCGCGATTCGGCCCTATCACCTCCAGCAAGCAGTTTTATAATGCACTAATCAATGGTAACACTTCTTGACATTGATGATCAAGTCAAGACTTCTGATGATCAGAAGGAAGCATCGGGCGTAAATCAATTAACAACCGATACTAAACTTTCTGCTGCTTCCTTTTTGGATTCAGGAGGTCGCTTATCCCCTCGCCCACCATGCCGAAACCCAGGGAGAGAAAGACGATCATCAGACCGGGGAAAGTAACCAGCCACCAGTATCCCGACTGGAGGAACTTCTGACCGTTCTGAATGTCGAAACCCCAGTCCGGAGTCGGGGGTGGCAGGCCGAACCCGAGGTAGGCAAGGGCGGCCTCGGTCAAAATTGCGTCGGCAATGTTAAAAGAAGAGACGGCCATGATAGCGTTCACCACGTTCGGAGCTATATGCCGGAAAATTATCCTTACCCTCCCCGCACCCATGGCATCAACTGCCTCCACAAATGTTTCTTCCCTGATGGTAAGCACTTCGCTCCTGGTGACACGGAAGTAGGTCGGAATATAAACCACCGAAATCGCGAAGATCATGGTATCTATGCCCGGCTCAAGCACAGCGACCAGGACGATCGCCAGGATAATCGAGGGAAAGGAATATAGAGCGTCCATCGTTAAGGACAGGGCTCGGTCCAGAGCACCGCCAAAGTAGCCCCCGATAAGACCTAGCATGGTACCTACACCCATGGAAAGGGCAATGGAACCAAAAGCTACGATAATCGGGGCCCGTGCTCCACTAATAACTCTGGAGAACAGGTCCCGTTGAAGCTGATCAGTCCCCATCGGGTGGTTTAGTGACGGCGGGGCCAGTCTGGGCGCAGAACGGTATTCTACCGGATGGTACGGGGTAATCCAGGGAGCCAGAACGGTAACAAGGATATATATTAGAACTATTGTCAGGCCCACAGCAAGCAACTTTTCCCGGCCGAGCGTCTTTCTTAGCTTGCCAAAGAGGCCCGACAGGCTTTTCATGATGAACATTTTAGTATTTCACCCTCGGATCTAGTTGAGCGTAGACTATATCGACTAACAGGTTAATCGTGGTAATAAATATGGCAATCATGACGATCGCTCCCTGAATTGAGGGAAAATCACGGGCGTTAACGCTCGTTATGAGGAATCGGGCCACCCCGGGCCAGGCGTAGATCGTTTCAGTCAAAACTGCACCACCAATCAATATCGCAAACTGGAGCCCAAAGACCGTCAAAATCGGTATCAGCGCGTTGCGGAGTGCGTGTTTAAATATAATAATCCTTTCGACAAGACCTTTGGACCGGGCCGTCTTGACGTAATCCTTGTCCAGGATCTCCAGCATGTTGGCCCTGGTCATCCTGCCCAATAGCCCGGCCTGAATTATTCCCAATGTTAAGGCAGGCAGTATGAGATGCCTCAGCGCTTCCAAAAATAACCCAAAGTCCCCTTTGATCAAAGCATCAAGAGTATAGAACCTGGTTATCGGATCAAAAGTTGCCATGGTAAGCGCTTCCAGCCGGTTCCCCACCGGCAGCCACCCAAGGTAAACCGCGAAAATAATCTGAAACATCAACCCCATCCAGAAAAGGGGAACGGCAAAAGCACCAATATGGAACAGGCGGAGGCCGTGATCGATAAAGGTATCACTGCGGACTGCTGCCCACGCCCCGGTAGACACTCCGAGTAACACGGCTATCCCCATACCATAGAAGGCGAGTTCGAGCGTCGCCGGTACCCGAATCAGAAGCTCGTGCAGTACCGGTTCGTCCGTTCTGAACGATGTGCCAAAATCACCCCTTACCAGACCCCAGATGTAGTCGAAGAACTGGATATGAAGTGGGTCGTTTAATCCCATTTTTTCACGGACCCGCTCTATATAATCTGCCGAGACGTTTCGCCCGCCAAGCATGGCCTGAGCGGGGTCCCCGGGAATTACACGCAGTATTAAAAAGACAACCACTATGAGAATTAGCAGCATTGGGATGGTCGACGCCACCCGCTGTATAATGTACTGCCAGAGACTATCCACGATTACCCCCGAAAAATTTCTATATATAAAGTTTAATTACGGATTAACCTCCTCCGCAATTGGAATTGATTATATTTAAACCTCCATAATTTTGCAAGACGAACTGGAAATCTCTGAAATTATTACAGGGTGGAACGGTTTCATCTAAACAAAACCAAATAAATTACTTAAAAAATAAGTTCTGAACATGGTTTCTTTTTGAAAAGATACCTTTATGCTCTTTTATCGAGTCAAGAACCCCGCCCCCAGGGACGGGGCTTGTAGAAAAGCTTTTTTAAGTAGCTTTTTCGGTCTTTTACAAACCAAGACCCAGCAGTCAATCGTCCAGCACTCGATTCGGAACTTGTGTTATCTTTGTTCCTAGTACAATTGAGCAGGGCGAATTGAGTGCTGGAGGACCAACAACAATCTGATCCATCCCCAGGGCAAGCCCTGGGGCATTCTCAGCTTTATTGGTAACATTTCAACTTATCGGGCTTTTTCTCCAAAAGTCTCCTCTAACGCCCGCTGCACTCAATGTTTTGCCAGGAGTTTAATTTGCTGGGAAGGTTAATCCGAACAAGGATTTGATAAATCCGGGCTCCGGGCTAAATGAAAGACAAACACATAAAGACGTCTCTGTAACGATTGATTATTTCTCCCTGAGGTAGGCCTGTATAAACGGATCAATCTCGCCATCCAGAACGGAATCCGTGTCTCCGACTTCTATCTCCGTGCGATGATCCTTGATCTTCTGGTATGGGTGAAGAACGTAAGAACGGATCTGGCTACCCCACTCTATCTCCTTCAGCTCCCCCTGGATTTCCTCGATCTTCTCCGCCCGCTTCTCCATCTTGAGCTGGTAGAGCCTGGACCGAAGAATCTGCATGGCCGTCTCCCTATTTTTGTGCTGACTCCGTTCGTTCTGACAGGTTGCGACCAGTCCAGTGGGTTCGTGGGTAATTCTCACGGCCGAGTCCGTCACGTTTACGTGCTGGCCACCTGCACCGCTTGCCCGGTAGGTATCAACCCGAAGATCATTTTGATCAAGCTCCACTTCCACATCGTCTTCGAACTGGGGGGTGACGTTGACCGAGGCAAACGAGGTATGCCTCCTTCCGGCCGAGTCAAACGGCGATATCCTGACCAGACGGTGAACGCCGGCTTCACCTTTAAGGTAGCCGTAAGCCCATTCCCCTTCTACTTCCAGCGTTACGCTCTTTAATCCGGCTTCTTCTCCTTCGCTCACTCCCAGGGATTGATAAGAAAAACCCTTTCTTTCGAGCCAGCGAGTGTACATCCGGAGAAGCATCTCGGCCCAGTCCTGGGCATCGGTCCCACCTGCTCCCGCGTTTATCTCCAGGTAACAGTTTTTGTCGTCAAAGTCGCCGTCCATGAACAATTCCAGCTGGAACGAATCCATCCGATCGGCCAGCCGCTCCAGCCGCTCAGAAAGATCTTTCAGTTCCGATTCGTCCCCCTCTTCCTCCGCGAGCTCGTACAACACTTCTACTTCACCGAGTTCCTCCTTCATATCGCGGAAGGTCTTTAATCTTTCCTCCTTCCTGTTGGCGAGTTTGGACTTCTTTCTGGCCACTTCCGTGTTATCCCAGAAATCGGGTTCGTTCATCTCCTGCCGCAGTTCTTCCAGTTCAGCCTCCAGCTTTTCCGGGTCAAAGGTAATC
>CAZWZR010000079.1:0-7350 GCA_964638365.1 uncultured Thermotogae bacterium
GGGTTAAGAAGATTAGATTTTAGAGACCGTTTAATCCGGGCAATACCGTGGATCGGAGTTATTCAATTTTCCATCATCGGGGGTTGGACGCTATATGCCACTAACTGACCCTCAGGATTTACGACCTACAATGAGTTCCTTCCCCAGCCGTTCGTTTGCCTCTTACCTGAAACGGTAAGCTGCAAAGCTCTTCCCTATTAGGTAGGCGGTCGTTCTGTTCACCCCGTCTAGATCTTCGGTTGGTATGTATATATCTATGACGTATCCCCAATCGGTTCCGAGTTCGTACTGGGCAATACCGGCGTAACTGTTGTCGGGTAGTTCCACCGTTGAATACGATTCGTACTGGTTGATTACATCGCTTCCCTCCAGTCCTAATCCATGAAGAAGGTGGTCTACCAGGTTGATTTCGGAACCGTCCACCCCCTCGAGCATATCGATATAACTGGACCTGTGCTCCAGGAAATAGCGAGCAAGGTCGCGTTCGTCCTCGATCGAATCGTCCGTTACGTTGATCTTGTAAATTGCTCCCCAGACTCCGGAACTTCCTTTCAGTCGAAAAATGACGCTATCCTCGTCGGACGAAAACCTCTGGTTGGTATTCTCTACCTTCCAGCCTTTTGGCGTCTGAAAATAATAGTTGACGACTGCATTCCCGATTATCCCTCTGGGGTTTTCGTCGACGCCGAACTGTTTTCTCGCCCAGTTTTCCGGATGAGGTTTCGGGTTTGTAGCTAATAACCCTGGAAGTTTTGGGTAGTTCGCGTCCCTCTTGAAGTAAATTTCCCGCTTTATATCTACTTGTTCGTTTTCTACATCAGTTTGAGCGGAGGCTTCTGGCACTATAGAGCCAGGTAACGTCCCGACAAATAGGAGACTGAGTAAGACCACTATTGCTAGTGCTTTCGGGTAAGAGACGAATATATTCATTGGTAACCTCTTGGGAAATTATAGAAGTTTTAATCGCAAATACTAGATACTTCGATCTCCTGGCTTCCTTGGCTAATTTTGGTAGAAATCTCGTCACCGCGGAGACCAGGTACTTCTGGCCAGAGCCACCTCGCTTTGATCTTCTTTCTTAATAATCCGATGAAAGACTGTTGTATCCTTTTTGTTCGCCTCTATTTGGAGCTGGTTTCCACAATGTAACTCCCCCTGGTATTCGATGTCGAAGTTCGCGAGGTCGTGGGAAGATAGGAACTCTAAAGGGAGTCCGTCCAGCATCCACCTTACGTACTGTATGTTGTTGGCGTGATAATAGGCATCCAGATCAGAAGGTAAGACAGAGGCTGAATATCCCTGCCATCCTTTATCAGGTGGAGATAGGTCGGGTTTTTTCCTCTCCGAAGGTTTTTCCAAAGAAGGAAAATCAAACTTTCGAGTCAAACCGTCCAGCCTCTGCGGTCGGCGGGAATCGATATCAAGACATACCCAGGTGGTTCGTGCTTCCAGCAGGACCTCGGAGTCCTCATCGGTTACCACGAAATCGCGGTAAAAGTACAGCCGGGACATACCGGCTAATGAAGTGTGAACTTCAATTCGGTCGCCGTACCGGGGTTTATCGTATAGCGTAATGGACTCCCAGCAAAGCGCAAAGATCAGTTTTTCCTCTTCCAGGTTTGAATGACCTACTCCTAAGCTTTCAGCGTGTTCCCAGGCCGTATCCTGGGTGAACCCGATTAATTCGGTAAAATCGGCCTTCCCTCCGGGAGCCAGATGTTTGAACTTGATTCGGTAGTTTTCCGACCAGTCGGAGGAGAAGCTGTTTATATCTTCTATCATAATCGGCACATCCTTTGGTGAACACTGAAGATTAATTTAGATAAGCAGAACCGGATAAAATGAGTAACCAGTCGACCGAAAGATGGTAAATGCTGAATCCAAAATGGGCAAGACGCGTTATACTATAATCGATGAACAGACGAACCCTTACATCTTTAAATATTCCGTTTCCTCAAATTAATAGCCCTTGCAAGGGATGCTTTCTATTGTTAAACTTTCGCCGATTTAAATTTAAGTTGTCCAATATTTAACGGTAAATATAAACAAGGTGAAATATATGTGTGGTATAGTTGGAATAATTCCAGATAAGTCGAGAAAAGTTGGGAAGGACCTGATAGAAATGTTGAATACCCTTCAGCACCGGGGAACGGATTCCGCCGGTGTAGCAGTTTACCAGGAGGAGTTTGACCGCGAAGACACCTATAGGCTGGTTGCGGAGGTTATGGACAAGCCAGGGTCCTTTGGTGGTCTCGGTAACGCGATCGGAGGGGCCGGAGGCGATATCCGAAATATCTCCTTCCGCCCGTCCCCACATGGAGAAAAGGGCCTAAATATCTGCAAACTCAGGGTTCCCGGCAAGGACGAACTCGGACAAGTTATCGAAAAAATCAATTCGAGCGAAGTAGCCAACGTTTACAGCTACGGCAAGTCAGTCCAGGTGATCAAGGACCTGGGATTGGTGGAAGACCTCGAACGAGGTTATAACGTTTCGAGTATGTCAGGTACCCACGGTATAGGACACGTTCGTTTTTCAACCGAATCCGGCGTGGACAGGAAGCACGCTCACCCTTTCCATACCGAGGACCTCCCGGATATATCCGTGGTCCATAATGGTCAGATAACGAATCATTACAAAGTCCGGGGAGAACTGGAGAGAAAAGGGTTTTCCTTTTCGTCGGACAACGATTCGGAAGTCATCGTCTACTTCATAGCGGATCAATTGCGGCAGGATCGGACGCTGAAAGAAGCCCTGAAGGCCTCGGTGGAGGTCCTGGATGGGCCGTTTTCCTACCTCGTTGCCACTTCCCAGGGTGTGGGAGTAGCCAGGGACAAATTGGGCCTGAGGCCGATGGCCTGGGTTCAGGGGGATAAGGGGAAGTACGTGGCTTCGGAGGAAGTAGCTTTGATGGATATTTCTAACGGTTCTGAAGTTGAGTACTTCAATCCGGGAGAGGTGCGTGTCTTTGAACAGACGAAAAACTGATTTCGAAGAAGTAGACGTAGCCGAACTCGGCAGCAGGAGGGTCAACGAGAAATTAAAGTCAGCCAGCGAACGTACTGACCGGATAGAGCTAATCAATCCCGGGTCAAGCCACTTTTTAGCTGCTGGATTGCGGGAGGACTTAAAACTGGTTATCAGAGGCTCCATAGGATACTACCTGGGTACGTGTATGGAGGGTCCGGAAATCCGGGTTAAGGGCAATGCCGGCTGGTATCCGGGAGATAACCTAACCTCCGGCAGAGTCTTTATCGAAGGAAGCGCTGGCGATGGAGCGGGACAGGGTTTATACGGCGGACAGGTCGTCGTAACCGGTAATTGCGGCAGCAGAACGGGACAGCTGATGAAGAGCGGCACGGTAATAGTAGGTGGAAACTCTGGCTTTATGACCGGCCTGTATGCGTTCGGCGGTCGGATAATCGTTCTGGGGGACGCGGGAGAGAAGGCGGGAGAATCGATCCTTGGGGCGACTTTATACGTCAGGGGTGACGTCTCCTCCCTCGGACAGGACGCGGTAATTGAAGAAGCGGATAGAGAAGAAGTGGACGAGATAAACGGGGTAATCGCCGAACACGACTTTGATCCAGGGGGATCCTTCAAAAAGATCGTGCCCTCTCAGAGCTGAATAGACGAAGACGGAACGTAATGGAATATAAAAGGTGGGATAAAGAATGTATGACATCGATTCGACCTGTATAAGCTGCGGTACCTGTGAAGAAGTCTGCCCCGTCAATGCCATCAGGATGGTTGAACCTGGAGATGGTGGTGATCCGGAACCCCGGATCGACATGAACACCTGTACTTACTGTCAGGCCTGCGTAAAGAACTGTCCCGTGGACGCGATTACCATCGAGGAATCCGTACCGTCCGATACCTGGGCGGAGGATGAAATTTCCGAGATAACGGAAAAAGCCTCGACCGGAGAGGTGCAAGTTCGTGGTGCGGGCGCCCGCCGGGAACTGCCGAATTTTGACGATCTGACGATAAGAAATGCACAGGTCTCCAGACCGCCGATAGATCACTACAGGGAGCCCTGCGAGACGGAGGTAAGTCTCGGGGAAAGACATGCCGAAGAGCCTCTAGAACTCGAAATACCCATATATATCGGTGCGATGTCTTTTGGAGCGTTATCGAAAAGTGCCAAACTGGCGCTTGCCCGTGGGGCAAAGGAAGCTGGCAGTGCTGTCGACACCGGAGAGGGGGGTATGTTACCGGAAGAAAGGGAGATATCCGATAACCTGGTCGTCCAGTATGCTTCAGGTCGGTTTGGGGTCTCAGCGGACTACCTGCAGTCCGCTGACGCGGTAGAGTTAAAGATAGGGCAGGGTGCAAAAGCCGGCCAGGGTGGAATGCTCATGGGAGACAAGGTCTCGAAAGAAATTTCCGACGTCCGCGGTACCCCGGAAAACACGGACCTTATATCCCCCGCCCGTCACATGGATATAGTCGGGCCAGAAGACCTTAAGATGAAAATCCGCCAGTTGAGAGAGATAGTGGACTGGAAAGTACCCATTATCGTAAAATTCGCGGCAGGCCGTGTCGAAGAAGACGTCAAAATAGCGGCAAAGGCCGGGGCAGATGCGGTGCTGGTGGACGGTATGCAGGGAGGAACGGGAGCAGCCCCAAATCCGACCCTGGAGAATGCCGGAATACCGACTCTCGCGGCAACTTCCTCAGCGCACCGGGCCCTGGTGGATATCGGTCTGAGGGAGGAGGTAGACCTCGTGGTATCAGGTGGCATCACAAGCGGGTCCGATATAGCAAAGGCTCTCGCCCTGGGAGCAAATGCCGTTTCGGTTTCTACTGCTGCCCTGGTGGCGCTCGGATGTCAGGTCTGTGGGCTCTGCAATACGGGGAAGTGTCCCTACGGGATTACAACTCAGATACCGGAGCTGGAAGATAAGCTGGATGTCCCGGAAAGGAGCGAGTCCGTGGAAAACCTGTTAAACGTATTTTCGGAAGAGGCAGCAATGCTGGCTATGCTTGCCGGCAAGACCTCGCTGTTTAACCTCGAGAGGGAGGACCTCCGGGCACTGACTAAGGAAGCCTCGGAAATGTCAGGCGTCCCTGTTGCAGGTGCTCAAAGCTGAAGTTTCGGTAATCTGAGCTGACCGACCACTTCCCTGTCAACCGGGGAAGTTCTCTTTTACCCAATTCTTTCACCAACCTAAAGATCAGTTCCTCAACCGGAGTCGCTGGCAAAAAAACCCCGGCTCATATCCCCCAAACTCCCTTACCGAGGTTCGGTTCAAGGTATGCGGGCCTCTCGCCGGAGCTCATTAGCATTTATAGTATTCCTTTGTGAAGGGAAAAGATCCCAGCAAAAGAAAATGACGGTTCCGGACCGTGGCTGAGATCCATCAGGATTCGTTAGCCGTAATGTCTGGCCTTTTGTTTGACTTCGGCGTCCGAGCTTTTACCGGTTAGACCTCTGGATTTTACTTTCAGGGACGATATTCCATTCCTGCATGACGGATCTCCATTTCCGTGTCAGTCAGTATGCTAAGCTGGACCTTTAAATAGGTTTAAATATAAGTTCCCTCGTTTGGATTAAGTTGATGTACTGCCTAGAAACTTGATAAAATTACTCTACTTTTTATAATTTAATGTTTAAAAATCTTTAAATTTTTTCGACCGGATTCCCAAAAGAGGTGAGAGACAATGAGTAAAGTAAAAACCAAACGAGCCTTGTCTTCCATCACACTGGTGCTCTTAATTGGTTTGTTTTTTGCCCTGCCGGTTTCCGCGACCCATAGTGCTTCGTCGGTCCCCATGGGGACGAGAACCACCGTAGAGGCCAGTTCTGACGTCATCTGGATCTTACCCGGTAAACGTGATCTGGACCCGGAAGTCTTCGGTACTCCGGACCAACCAGCCATGTTAGAGGAATTACCGCTTGAAGAAAGGATGGTCAGCGAGGACGGAGAATCGTTTACCACCACGAAAGGTCCGACCGCGTTCTCCGATAAAGTAAAGTCAATTCAGGGTAATATCACACTTGCCGTAGATGACAGGAGCCCAGTGGATGGCCCCAATTCTCTTGATGAGGCCGCATTGACGGCCGAGTTTACTGGGCCAGGAGGGATGAACGAGTACAGGGTCGTTCTGGAGGATACCATCCCTGTCGGGCCTCACCATCAGTTCTTCGGTGGTGTGGGAACGGACGTCTACATGCACGGATCGACGGGAATTGGAGACCCACTCGAGGTCCCAGTATTTGCCTACGTGACCCTCTGGGGTTACGGTAAAGTTTACAGAAACGGTGAGATGGTCGGTGAAAGGCGGCTGATCCACTCCATGGTTACGCCAAGGGTCAGGGATGAAGACGGAACTCTCGGGTTTTCCCAGGGTGACGATCTCAGAGAATTGAGCGTTCACTTAGTATTGCCCCCGACCAAAGTTACAAAGGAAGGACCCATGGAAGATCCGGCCCCCACGGGGTTTGAATTGCCAAATGGCAACGAACAGCCTTTCTTCCACGTAAACTTCCGGGAAGTAAATATCCACGGTAACCGATTTCTGTTAGATAAGATTAGGAGCTAAGTTTTCATTATTATAATTTCGATGGAGAATCCCGCGTAAATTCCCCGGGACCCTCTCCGGTCCCGGGTTCTATTCTTGTTGGTTGCCTCCCCCCTATGTTCTTTCAGAAAAGCCTCTCGGTCGAGCTACATCATATCTTCCATCCGTTCTTTTACCAAGTTCTTGACCATACTCTACATCTTTTACCAAAACCCTTTTTCGTAGGGTAGGCTATTATCGTTTATGTACTATCTTCCCGTTTTATAGTGTTTTACATTTATTTGAGGATACCTTTTTCGGTTGAGGCAAAATTTCGGTACGGACTCACGAAAGCATTAACTTTTCGCTTTTGTTTCCTGCCGGGTTGGTCTATTAGACATAATGAGAAAATTAGGGACCGGTCTAAATGTGGCTAATTTCTGGTATAATATTTATAATGGATGAAGTTAAAATACGTCGGGAAAACTGTTAAGATTTCGGGCATAAAATCGTCGAGTTTTTCGAACCAACTTAGAAATTGATATTTGGGTTTTGGCAGATTACTTGTTTTCGTTACGGAAGCACAATTATTAAATTTAAGAAAGCTAAACAAACCACAGGAGGTTGAAGTATTTTGAGCGCTATATTTACGTCTTTCTGGACTGTAATTGTACTCGTGTTTCTGACCCTCGGAGCTAATTGGTACCTGAACAAGTTGCCCGAGGACGAGAAATCCTCGACAAAAGGCAAACTGCTGAAGGGCTTAATGGTGATTATCAGCGGTCTGCTCGTAGTTTCCATTATCTTTACAATTATCGGAATGGTGGGGTCCGGTTAAAAATAATTGG
>CAZWZR010000080.1:0-7299 GCA_964638365.1 uncultured Thermotogae bacterium
GAGGCGGGTATATATCCCCCGTTCCACTCACCATCTCGGTAGCTCCTGGATCCAAATCCCGCCTTCCCTCCAGCCCCATTTTAATAATTGATAAAAAAAGAAAATATCCCGCCCTTGCAGGCGGGATATTTAATTATTTTTATTTGACGCTACTATCTAAGAGGCTTTCTTCTTAAGCTCTTCCCAGTCCTCGTCAATGTCTTCCTGAATTTCGTCAATTACTTCGCTGTTTTCTTCCTTGAAGAGCGAAGCAAATCGCTTTTGTGGTTCCAGCCACTCTTTGACGGATAACTTTTCTCGGGGTTCGTAGGTTATGTTGTATTCCCCTTCATCGACTTCGTAGAGAGGCCAGAAACAGGTATCTACACCCTTCTGCGCCACTTCAATCGACTTGTGCTCCGGAATTCTCCATCCAAGCTGGCAGGTCGAGAGCACGTTGAGGAAGGTCGGACCTTCTTTTCCAAATGCCTTCTCTGCCTTGTTGGACAGGTCCGTCAAATTGGATATCGAAGCCTGACCGACATAGGGGATATCGTGGGCCGCGACTATCTCCGTCAGGTTCTTTCTTTCTCGTTCCTTGCCGTATGTCTCCTCACCAGCGGGTTCGGTAGTCGTGGAAGCCCCTTTTGGTGTAGCACTCGACTGTTGAATACCGGTATTCATGTATGCACCGTTGTCCAGGGTAACGTACGTAAAATCGTGACCCCGTTCCAGGGCTCCGGACAGCGACTGGAGACCGATATCGTAGGTACCGCCGTCACCTGCAAAAGCGACAAACTGGGTATCCTCATCTAGTTTTCCTTTCTTTTTGAGCGCTCTGTAAGCCGTTTCCACTCCGCTAATAGTTGCTGCCGCGTTCTCGAATGCGTTGTGAATCCACGGAATGTTCCAGGCTGAAGTGGGAAACCTCGTCGTCGCCACTTCGAGGCAGCCGGTTGCGTTTGACGCCACAACCGGACCGTCTATGGAATTAAGAATTGTCCTTACGGCTATGGGAAGCCCGCAGCCCGAGCAAAGGGAATGTCCGCTTTCAAATTTTCTCTTTTCTTCTTCTCTTTTTGCTAGAGTCTCAAGACTGGCCATGATTTATTTTACCCTCCCGTTACTGTCTGGCTCCAATGTAGCGCATCTTATCGTCAAGATCGGGATCTTCGAGGTCTTCAAATACTTCGGCAATCTGCCCTTCCTTGATGTCTCTGCCACCGAGTCCGTAGGTATAGTTATAAAGTCGTGGCTTATCCGGTTCCTCGGAAAGTGCCGAACTGATCTCCAGATAGAGAGGACCGGAAGACCCGAAGGAAAGGGACCTGTCCATAACCGCTACCGCTTCCGTGCCGGAGAGCGCTTCTTTTACACCCTCAGACGGGAACGGCCTGAATAGCCACGGTTTTAACAGTCCGACTTTCTTTCCTTCCTCCCTCAACTGATCCACGACGACCTTGGCAGTACCGGCTGTAGAACCCAGTAAGACCACTGCGTAATCCGCATCGTCCAGCTTGTAAGTCTCAAAGAGTCCGTCGTAGTCGTTGACGGAAAGAGAGCTAAATTCGTCCTGTATTTTCAGGAACCTCTCCGGAACGTTCTCCATTGCTTCTACCTGCTGGAGCTTGTGTTCGAAGTAATAGTCGGGCATGTCGAACGGTCCCTGAGTGGTCGGATTATCAACGTCCAGGAGCGGATAACGCGCGTCGTACTCGCCGACGAAGTCCTTTACTGCTTCATCCGGTAACAGCTCTGCAACCTGTGCCGTGTGGGTCAGGGTAAATCCATCCAGAGTCACCATAACCGGCAGAAGGACGTCCTCGCTTTCGGCCAGCTTCTGGGCCATCAGTGTAAATTCGTAAGCTTCCTGTGCGTCTTCTCCGTACAGCTGAATGACACCGCTATCCCGTGCTGCCATGGAATCGGAATGGTCAGCGTGAATGTTTATCGGACCGCTCAGCGCCCTGTTTGCAACTGTCATGACTATAGGCGACCTCGTGGAAGCGGCGATATAGACGATCTCCATCATCAGCGCCAATCCCTGAGAGGCAGTAGCCGTCATGGTCCTTGCTCCGGCTGCAGAGGAACCAACACAGGCACTCATAGCCGAATGTTCTGACTCTACAGTAATGACCTCGGAGTCCACCTTACCGTCAGCAACGAATTGAGAGAAGTATTCCACTATCTCCGACTGTGGCGTTATCGGATAGGCAGCTACCACGTCGGGTTCAACCTGTCTCATTGCGTTCGCTACTACCTGGTGACCGGTAAGGACGTCTCTATTCTCGTTACTCATCCTCTTCTTCCCCCTCTGGTTTCATGGAAATAGCATCTACAGGACATATTTCGGCGCAGATACCGCACCCTTTACAGTGGTCGTAATCTATCCCCTGTATTTCCTCGTCCGATATTTCAAAAGACGCATCCGGACAGTTTACCCAGCACTGGAGACACTGAATGCAGGTTTGCTCGTCCCAGATCGGTCTCTCTGATCTCCAGTCCCCGGTCTCGTTGAGTTCCGGGGTAGCTCCACCAGTTATCACACCGCCAATTGGTATCTCGTCGTACTTCTTGAGCTCAAAATCTGCCATATGCCCTCCCCTTTCGGTTAATTTAGCTTCTCGTAACCAACTTTGAAAGCTTCCAGGTTCATCTCAACTATCTCTTCCGGCAATTTCTTGGAAAGCGACTTCCTGATTTCCTTTTCCGCCACTTCGTAGTCCGTACCGAGAATCCCGACCAGTGCCCCAAGCGTAGGTATATTGGCGTAGCCGCTTCCGGCCTGTTCTGCAATTTCGGAAGCATCTACCGTCTTGATCTCCCCGGAAAAACCCGTCTCGGAACGTACTTCCTCCGGGCTCTTCGGAGTGTTTACCAGCAGCACCTTATCTTCGGAAAGGCCGTCAGTCGGATTAGCGGCCTCGAGCAGGGTTGGGTCTACCACGGCAACTAGATCCGGCTCGTCGACGCCGGAATGGACCCTGATTTTTTCGTCCGACACCCTGTTATAGGCCCGAATAGGTGCCCCACTTCTTTCTGGGCCGTACTCGGGAAAAGATTGAACAAACTTACCTTCCTGAAGGTTAATGTCAGCAAGTAACTGGGAGGCGGTCTTTGCACCTTGTCCGCCCCTACCATGCCATCTTATCTCCTTCATAGAAAACCCCCTTATGCGTGATTGTTATCGAACTTTGCTACTCTAATTAACCAAGGGAATTTTACTAAATGATCCGAGGTTCTGCAATCAATGGGAACTTTCGGCCTGTTCAGTTTTAAATACTTCAAACTAAATGAGACAGTTGTCTCTCGATTAACCGAACTAATTCCTTTTCACTCTTTGCACCTGTGCACTATACTCTTCGGTACAATGGGAACTGTGTCGGGAGTAGTTTCACTCATTCTTCTAGCGGGCTTTACCGGTCTAATTCGGGTAAAGCCCGGTATAGCTAAGTATTCCGTTCTGATTCCGCTCATAGTCCCGATCTCCGTCGGGGTTATGGACGGGTTTTCCGTACCTATAGCCGGCATGATCGTAAGTTTAATCCTTATAGCAAGTGGTAAATGGCTTCGGCAACGGAACAGGTTCCTCGAATTCGCCAGCTTTTCCCTGGCCGGGCTGATCTTCGCATGGATTGGTTTCCGGATACAGTTCATTCAGATGGCCCCTCAGGGGAAGTATATCTACTTTACCTGGTTAAGCATTCCTCTAACAGTCATCTGGCTCCTGCTCATAGGGAGATCGGTTGAATTTGCACACCTGGAAATAGGCAACAAAAAGCCAAGACTGTTCATTGGGACTTTACTAGTCATTGGGGCTTCGTTTACCGCCATAGTTGCCCTGCAACCTGATCAGGCTCTTGGCACCGCTTACCAGCTTGGACTATCATTGATCGGGACTCTCGTAGGTCTGTTACTATTTACACCGGAGGACAGGGTCACTTCTATCGTTTCTCGACAGTTCGGTTTTATCCTTGCCGGACTGGCTCTAATCGGCGTCGTGAAGTCCCTTACAGCATTCGTACTACTTGTGCCGATCGCCCCGCTCGCTCTACCCGCAGCGACGAAATCGCTGGCATTTACCAGAACCGGGATCGCTTCGGAATCAAGGCCTAGCCTGATAGATAGACTTGCCGAAAGATACGTGGGGTCCCGAGAACTGGGAATTGCCACAATTTACCTGAGTTTGAGCGTCATCGGTCTAACCAGCATCTGGTTTCTCATGCGACCTGGTCGTGTTCAGGGTCTTTTACTCGGGGCAAGTCTGCTCCTCCCACCATTACTGGTTTTCGGGGCTAAAAGAACTGTCAACTACTTTCACAGCTGGGATCCTTCGATATACGGGTCCGCGTCAGGTTCAGCATCGATCTTCGATACCCTTTTCAACACCGGAGATATCGAGGAAGCAAGGGAGGAAATACTTGAATTGGCCGAAGAGGACTCGTCAACTAGTTACGTAGCCACTCCCGACGTAACGGCCGTCGTTCAGGCGGAAAACGACCAGCTGTTAAAGAACTCGTTTTCCAGGGCTGACGTGGTCACCCCGGACGGTTTCGGGTTGATCTGGGCCGCATCCATACACGACTTACCGCTGGAGAGACGCGTGGCAGGTATAGACCTGATCGAGGAAGTTCTTGGGTCCTCCGAGGAGCTGGAGATATTCCTGCTGGGTTCAAGATCTGGGGTAGCCGAAAAGGCCGGAGAGCAAATGACGGAAAGACACGAAAACGTGGAAATAGTCGGAACCCACCACGGATATATACCCGTGGATCAGGGAGAAGTAATAAAGGAGATAAATCAGGCCGACCCCGACCTCTTGTTCGTAGGCATGGGCGTTCCGAAACAGGAAAAATGGATTACCGAAAACCTGGGGAAAATCGACGCAAACGTCGTGATGGGCGTTGGCGGCAGCTTCGACGTCCTTTCCGGTCAGCTTTCGAGAGCACCACGCTGGATGAGGGAAAGGGGGCTAGAGTGGTTATACAGAATCTGGCTGGAGCCGGGTCGATTGGTCCAGGCGGGATCGATTCCTTACTTCATGGGAAAAGTCCTGTGGGAGAAGGCTAAATACGAGTTAAGAGAGGAAATCCTCTAGCTTTAACTGAACTTTCTCCTCACCACGCCACTCGTTCAGATCAAGCGTAAATACCGGATTTACCCTGCCTTCCTCCTGTAAAGCCGGCAGATCATCACCCATGCCAAAACCGATACAATCCAGTACTTCGTTTTCTCCGGCAAGCTTCATTTTTAAGTGGTTCTTTGAATTTCCCACCCGGCGAGCACTGACTATTTTCAATCCCTCCATCCAGAATTTGGGCCTGGGGTTCCCCCGGCCAAAAGGAGAGAGTCCCTCCAGTTCGTCGTACAGCTTCCGATTTGCCTGAACCGGGTCAAGCCGGGCGTCTAAGTAGTTCTCCTTTTTCTCTTCTCCCTGCTCCAGATCCTGATCTTTTGCCCAGCTCTTCAGGCAGGCCTTTAGCTCGGTTAAATCCGAACTACTGGCGGCAAAACCACCGGCCATCTCGTGCCCGCCAAACCGAGTCAGGTAATCGGAACATTCCTCCAGAGCCTCGATTACGCTCATTCCGGCCACCCCTCTGACTGAACCCCTAACTTCGGTCCTCTCGCGGCTAACCGCCACCGCCGGTAGACCAAACCTGCTTGAGAGCCTGGAAGCAATTAAGCCAATAATCCCCTGATTCCAGTCCTCCCCGGAGACGAAAATCAGGTTCTCCTCATCCGGATCGAACCCTCTATTGGATAACTTCTCCCGGGCGCTGCGCAGGAGCTTCTTCTGTAGCCTGGACCTATCTCGGTCGTAATCGATCAGGGTCTTTGCCAGGTGAGCGGCTCTGTCCTCGTTTTCCGTTGCCAGCAGGAGGAAGCTAACCTGTGGGTCACCGACCCTGTTTGCAGAGTTCAGTTTGGGTGCCAGACGGTAGCTAACTGTTTCAGGGGTCAGACCATTTTCACTTTGACCGGTTTCACCCAGCAAAGCGGAAATTCCTGTAATGGGATCTTTCCCCACCTCCTCCAGCCCGGACCTAACCAGCCAGCGATTTTCGTCTTCGCCGTCAACAATGAATGGGACCAGGTCGGAAACGGTACCAAGCGCAGCGAGCTGGAGCAAACCTTTACCACCCTCAGCTTCCAGACCAAGCTCATCACGAAGGTGCCTGATGACTTTAAAAGCCACTCCAGCACCAGCTAGGTAGGGGTTGGGATAGCTAGAATCCTCCCTCTTGGGATCCACTACTGCAACGGCAGGAGGTAGATCTTCAGCCGGCTCGTGGTGATCGGTTACTACGACATCCACTCCGAAGCTCTGGAGGTGGGAGATTTCATCCATCCCCCTGACACCGCAGTCAGTCGTAATCAACAGATCAAAATCCTCTTCCAGCAACCTTGCCGAGACGTTCCTGCTGATCCCGTGACCGACGTTCCGGCTTCCGACGTCTACTTTGACCTTTCCCGGACCTGGTAGGTCCTGCACGCCACGAATCCCCCTGTAAACTAGCGCGGAGCTACTAAGCCCGTCCACGTCGAAGTCACCATGGATAAAGACGTCCTGCTCCTTTTCAAGGGCCTCTATGATTCTGTCGACAGCGGGTTCTATATCCGGAAGGTCATCCGGTGAATGAAAGGCTTTTTCGGGTAAACCATCAATATAACCGGGGATCAACCTGGCCCTTTCTACCCCTTCTCCGTAACGACGGGAAACCACCCGGGCAAAAACGCTGGAACTGTTAAGCTCCTCACGGGTCCGGCCAACCAGTTCCTCGTCTACTTCTTTCTCGTGCCAGACCCGATCCTCGTCAAGAAGGGATCTCATTCACTGGCCAGGTACCTATCCCAGAGGTAAACAATGGGAGAGGCAACGTAAATGGAAGAATACGTTCCGACCAGAACTCCGATCAGGAGTGCAAGCGAAAAGGCCTTAAGTACAGGTCCACCAAAGACCACAAGAGCGATAACCGGGATGAAGGTGGTCGTCGAAGTACTCAGCGTCCGGGATAAGGACTGGTTTATGCTCTGGTTAATCAACTCAAAAGTGGACATGGACCTGGCGGCCCGCTTACCAGTATTCTCCCTCATCCTGTCGAAGTACACTATCGTGTCGTTCAGGGAATAACCGACAATCGTCAAAAACGCACCTATAGTCGGTAAGTTGATCTCTATTCCAAACAGAGCAAACACGGCGAGAGCAATCGTGACGTCATGAATTACAGCCGCCACGGCTCCCACGGCGTACCTGAGCCGGAACCTCCAGCTTATGTAGATCAGGATCACGAGCAAGGCTATCCCGATTGCCTGCATGGC
>CAZWZR010000081.1:0-7224 GCA_964638365.1 uncultured Thermotogae bacterium
AGTTGAGTGGTATATTGCAGGGACCACTCGTAACCCCAGTGTTTTGCTGAGATATTCGGTAGGAAAACAGTTAAGCCGGTCAGTAGAGCTACCAGAACAACCTGCCATTTTTTCTCTACTGCCAGTTGGAAATTTCTTTTTGCCCAATCTCTGGTGCTCTTCACCTCTTCTTTTGAAGAGAACATAGTCTCGATGGACTCGAAGAGCGGGAAGATCAGCGGAAAGACTGCTAAGCCCAGAAGAAGCAGGATAGAACTCCACAGTGGTACAAACGCCAGGAAACGGTAAAAATTACTTAACATAATTTATCAGGATTTTTAAAAGATTTGCAATATTTTAAGAAATTAGAGCAATCTATCCAAAAAATCATCTGTAGTTTGTATATCCCGACTGATCAGTTAAACAGGAAGTACCAGGATAACCACTATTCCCTGCGGTTGGGGGGTTGTCGATTTTGTTACCACTCTCTTTCTGTGCTTGAGCTGGCCCGGTGCTATCTGATTTTGTTCCGAGAAAACGTTTTTCGTCGGCAGGTTATCATCTATTAACTCCTCCAATTCCTCTTAAGCACACTGGAGGAGAGATCCAATAGCCGAAGTTTGATAGAGGACGTCATGGTCTTCCCATGAATAAACTGATCCTGATACAGTTGCGACGATAAGTCAAGAACCTCGCTCCCAGGGCTGGGGCTTGGAGAAAAACATTCTTAATTATTGATTTAGGTATTTTACAAAAGAAGACCCAGAAGTCAATTCGGAACTAGTCTGGTGCCTGTACCGAACCTGATCAGCAGGGCGAATTGACTGCTGAACACAAGACAGCCGATTCATTCAACATAGCAAGTTAAGGGGCTTTTTCTGCATGTTTCGGTAAGAAAACTAGCAGATAGAGACTTTTTCATAGGACCTACGAAAAATTAACTGATTGTAGATGCTAGCGATAATAGCCTCTTAGATTGGTTTTTGCAGCTTAATAGTGTCCTTGATCATTATTCATCGATAAGAGCAAGTTCTACCTAGCATTAAAATGGATAAAGTTTTGAGGAAAGCCTTATCCTCGGCTTGGAAGAATGCAAAATTGACGTTTCCAAAAAAACAATTAATTACTATTTGTTTGTAATTTAAAATTATAATTGTTATTTTAATAATAATGAGAAGGTTTTTTATTTGAAGTTTAAACTGATAAAGATCGTATGTGGATGATAGTACCCACCTGAGATCAGATCGGGGCAGAATCTACCGCCATATGTCAGTGGTGCCACCTCCTTTAATTTTTTGCACGGAGGGATGTGATTCCGGGTAACTTTCAGCGAACTTCAGCTATTGCCAAGTGGTAAACCCAGGGGACATTTTAGAAGGGAGGACGTTTTGAGTAATTCTAATAGTGATCGGGGCGAACCGGAAGAACTATTGCAGACGATAAAAAGCCTTCCGAATCAGGTATTCCGCTACCGCCGGAACGAGGAAGATGAATACGTTATTACGTTTAGCGAGGGCGGATTAGCTGAAGAGTCCGACATGACGACCGACCGAATTAAAGGAAAGACTCTGGAAGAAGTTCTCGGTCATGGGGCCAGGCAAAAGTACGGTAAGTACTACGATAAAGCTTTTAACGGGGAAACTGTACAATTTGAGGCAAAATATGGAGGGCGCTGGTTCTTTAACGTCGTTTCTCCTCTGTCCTCAGGGGCCGAAGAAGGTCCGTCAGAGATCGTCGGCTATTCTTTCGAAGTTACACAGCAGAAAAGGGCGGAGAGGAGGTTTTCGCTCGCCCAGCGATTTGCCGATGTCGGTACCTGGGAGTACAGTTTTGGGGACGAGTCTCTTTACTGGAATCCGGAATGTGAACGACTCTTTAATCTGGAGGAAGGAGAGTTTGAGGGAACTTATGAAGCTTTTCTAAAGCGGGTCCATCCTGAAGATAGGGATTACGTGCGTTCAGAAACCGAGGGTATCGTACAGAAAGAAGAAATAAAAGATATTGAATTTGAACACAGGATAATCAGGGAGGGCGGGGAGACCCGCTGGGTCAGGGAACTTGCCCAGCCTGTTACCGGAGAAGGTGAAAAGACGGAGCGTATTATAGGAATGGTTATGGATGTTACTGATCGCAAAAAGGCGGAACAAAAGTTAAAGGAGAGTGAAGAAAAATACCGGGCAATAGTAGAGAAGAGCCATGACGGGATATATATTCAGAGGGGAGACCAGTTCCTGCTGGTAAACGAAAGGATTTGCAATATCATGGGTTACAGCAAGGAGGAGTTATACGAGAAAAGCGTCTGGGATCTGCTCCACCCTGACGATATCGAGTACGTGAAGGAGATCGGTGAGAAAAGGGCGAGCGATGAGCGGGCACCTACAAAGTATCAAGCCAGGGCTATTACGAAAAGCGGAGACGTGGTTCACCTCTCGTTTTCCGTTACGTCGATTGCCTATGAGGGGGAATACGCTGCCCTGGGGTCGGTCAGGAATATTACGGAAGAGATAAAGGCGGAGAAGGAGTTACGAAAAAGCAAGGAGCGGTTCGAGGACCTGGCGAACCTCTTACCTCAGCCCTTATGGGAAACCGATACAGATGGAAAGTTTACATATGTAAACGAAGCAGGCTACAAAAAATTTGGCTATAGTCCCGCTGATATAGAATCAGGGGTGGAAATAACTGACGTAGTCGCAACTGAAAACTATGAGAAGTTAAAGAAGAATTTCTCCAAGGTACTTGAAGGAGTTGATAGAGAAGATCACGAATATACATGCATAGCTGGAGACGGGGCAAAATTTCCGGCCCTTATATATAGTTCTCCCATCGTTGATAAAGGAGAGATCAAGGGGGTTCGAGGAATTACTCTCGATATAACTGAAAGGAAACGAGCCCAGCAAAAGCTAAAACACCGCGCGAAATTCGAGAACCTACTGCGGGAGCTTTCGGGACGGTTTCTGGAAACCAGGAGCGATGATATCGACGGGATAATCAGTGAAGCACTCGCCGATCTGGGTGAATTCCTCGAATTAGATAGGACTTACGTGTTTAAGTTCGACTGGGAAGGAGAAGTGATGAATAATACCCACGAATGGTGCGCGGAGGGAGTCGAGCCACAGAAGGACAATCTGCAGGAGATCCCGGTCTCGAGCTTGCCGTCATGGATGGATAAGCTCGAAAGCTTTGAAAACATTCATATAGCTTCGGTTTCCGATTTATCGGAGGATTGGGAGCCCGAGCGAAAGGTGCTTGAATCCCAAAACATCAAATCATTGCTGGTAGTTCCTATTGCCTACGAGGAAGACCTCATGGGTTTCGCCGGTTTTGACTCGGTACGTGAGAAACGCGAATGGCGCCAGGAGGAGATAGACCTGCTCGAGGTCTTTGGGGACCTGACTGGGAGCGCGCTCTTCACCCTGAAAACCAAGAACGAGCTGAGAAAAAGCGAAAAAAAGTACAGGCAGATATTTAACAACGCGAACGACGCAATTTACCTTCATGGGATCGAGGAGGGAATGCCAGGAAAGTTCCTGGAAGTGAACGAGGTCGCTTCCAAAATGCTCGGGTACAGTCGGGACGAGCTGCTTTCGATGTCGCCACTGGACATAGATGCGGCTACGGATCCCGATGAGATGTTTAAAATAATGGACAAGCTATCCGAAAAGGGAAAGGAAACTTTTGAAGTAGAGCACCGAAGGAGGGACGGAAGCCTTGTACCGGTTGAGATCAGCGCCCATCTCTTTGAAATGAATAACGAAAAGGTCGTCCTTGCCATCGCTAGGGATATTAGCGATAGAAAAAAGCACCAGCGGGAGCTGGAACAGGCTACGATTGGAACTCTACATGCCTTGAATCGGACTATCGAAGCCAAGGACGAATACACCGGTAGTCACATTGACCGAGTACAGGATTTTTCAGTTGCGCTGGGAGAGAAGCTTGAGCTTTCGGATGAGAGGTTAGAACAGTTGAGATACGCATCGATTCTACATGACGTGGGGAAAATCGGGATCGACGACTCGATTCTCGGCAAGCCCGGTTCCCTGACTGACGAAGAGTGGGAAGAGATGGAGAAGCACCCGAAAATCGGCGAAAGGATAGTGGGCCAGGTTGAGCGTCTGGAAAGGGCTGCCAGGATAATTGGCCAGCATCAGGAGCAGTACGACGGTTCCGGTTATCCAGTTGGGTTGCAGGAGGAAGAAATTAGCCTGGAAGCGAGAATTATTGCCGTGGTGGACGCATGGGACGCAATGCGAACGGATAGACCTTACCGGGATGCTCTCTCCAGGGAAGAGGCGAAGCGGGAATTAAATGAGAACGCGGGAACCCAGTTCGATCCGGAAGTCGTAGACCTTTTCCTGGAGATGATCGAGGAGGAGCGGCTGGAATTAAATTAAAAACAATTAAGGAAGTAAATATGTTCAGTACATGAAAATAGTTATGAACCTGTCAAAAATATCATTCTCATCCTGCAAAGTTCACATATCTTAAAAGCGCTGTTTTACAAACTCGCCTACCAATACTGTTCGCCAATAAACCTCCTCAAAACTCGCCGAAGATCCGCCAGGACAAGCTCTGGCGGATTATATGTATTTATTGACCCTTTCACTGGTTTTGAGATGGTGAGAGAGTGGGCAATTAGCGATTTATCGGGTTTTAAAGAAGCAGGTACAGGACGTGAGATTAGTAGAATTTTAATATTCGGCACCCTTAAAACAAATTATCCTTAGCTCTGTTCGGGTCGTTCGTTAATAAGACTTTAATAATTGCTCCTTATTTTCTCCCAAAAGAGCGTAGAGACAAACATTCATTAGACGGGAGGTAAAATCCAATGTATGTAAAATTGAAAGAGGAAGATCGCTATCACTGCTGTCGAGAACATTTAAAAGAGATGGGCAAACTCGATGCTTTGGAAAATTCCGAACAGAGACTCGATAAAACCTATAGTGAGCCTGAGGAGATCTGTGAAAGGTGCCAAGAACTGGCTGAGCAGGGTGATTGTCATGCAGTATTTGTAAAGACGGGAAGTTTTGTTGAGTGAATATGAATAAAGCTCAGGCTGCCCCGAACCCTCCGGGGCAGCCCAAAAGATTTGGAGGTATAGCCCGCGGGTTAGTTTAAAGCTTTGTTCTACTACTAATCAGGAAGAGTATTCGTTACTAGTTTCGATCCAGCTTTTATCCCGAACTCATTCATAACCTCCGTTTTCATGATTAACACCCAACGGTGGTCGCTTTCTACCTCAAGTTCCTCGTCCCCTACCTCCGCTTTCTTGATATTTACAACCTCTCCTTCACCATTAATCGCGGCAAAAGATAGTGGGACACTGATCTTATTTGTATCAAAGTCCTCTCCGTAGGAAGTCACGTCTTCCTGGTCGAGAAGGAGATAAGTATTCTCCCATGCTTCTGATCTGATATTGTTTAGCCCCTTATCCACTTCATCGCTCTCCTCGGTAATTTTTACCGGAAGTAATACCTCGCCATTTTCGGGATTGGTAAAACCGACCACGTCCGTTTCCATCTTTTTTACCGCATCGGGCACGTAAGCCGCCGATTTGGGCATCATGGGAGCGACAATGTACAGTCCAACGAGAAACCCTATCCCCGCAGCAACTATTGCATACAGGGAGAGTTTTCCTCTCCGTAACCACATCTGTTTATCCGATTTGTCCGCTTGTGCCAAATCAATCACCCCTTAACTTTGGTCTTGGTTTGGATGTATTTACCGGCAATTCGTGCTTCGTTCTTTTCGTAAAACTCTTCTCTAGTTATATCCATCAATATCCTGTCATAGTACCTTCCATCGACCTTCCAGTAGTTTCTCAACCGCCCCTTTTGGAACCCTAAGGCCAAAAAGACAAATCTTACGAGGCGACGGTACGTTCTCTAACCGAGACTTCGATGGGAGCGTCTATACCAAGCTCTTCTTGATAAAACTGGTCGAGATCTTCCTGGAATGCTTTCATTTTGTTCCAGGCCTCTTCTTCTGTATCAACGCCAACGACTTTTAAGATCGTTATTCCTAATTGTCTGTCCTTTTCAACTCCATTTCTTTCCAGAAGTTCGTTCTGCTTTTCCTCCAGCTGTTCCTGGGCCTTTTCCCTTCTACCGAAGGGCCATAGTGGGTTCGTGTACTTGTCTATTGCCGCTTCTAATCCTGGATCATCCCAACCTAGATGATCCGAGTTGACTCTGAATTCGACTTCCATCGTACCCCTCCCGTAAATAGAGGATGAGTTTCTTCTTGTACTTCTCTGCACGCTGCCACTTGTAATGGAAAGATAAAGACGAGATTTTAATATCTTATTAATCAAATTCTAAATTTAGCAATCTGTAAGTGGTTTTCTGCAACAGTGGAGGCGTTCGGGTGGAGTCCACCCTGAAATGGAATGCAAAGAGGTCCTCTAATTTCGGAGGTTTGCTGGTATTCTCAGAGGGTAGGTACTTCTTGATGTTAACTTTTTAGGTGCTTTTCGATATTTGCTTCCTCCCGCACCCGGGATAGCCATTTTTTCCAGGCTTTCTGTTTTGTATCTTCTTTAAGTCTTTGGCGTATGACGTCTCTAACTTCTTGTAAGGGCTGGATTTGGTCGTTTACATTCCGGAAAGTTTCTTTGTTTTCTTTGTAGTATTTTTTGACTTCGTCCGAACTTACTTCTATTTGGGAAGTTATTTTTGCTCTTAATTTCTCACGAGCGACCCTTCTATGAATTTCATTCTTTAGGTCCGCCAGGTTCTGTCGATCTTCCTCCAGCTTTTCATTGAGATCCTCTCTGTTTTGAACGTTTTTCGTTTGTTTGATTATTTCGTTCAATCTTTTCTCTATCTCATCACTGGTGATTTCGATATTCATTTCATCGGCTTTTTGGGTGATGAGTATTTCCTCTATCAGTTTATCCAGGACGTATTGCCTGTAATGGTTTAGAGCGTTCTGACCTTGATCCGTCTCCATGAGGAATTCGGCAAACAGAGGTGCTCCCCGTAATGTCATAAAAAGGTGGTCGATCCTTGCCCTATTTAAGAGTTCTTGCCGGGTAATTTCAGTCCGGTTTACTTTGGCAACTACCTCTTCCCCCCTAACTGGAGTCGGGCAGGCAAAAATCGGTACTGTTAGAAGGATAATGAAGGCCCAAATAGATTTGGGTAAGAATGAATTATTGTTCCGATATATCATGATTATCTCCTCTTTCCCTTTTTAACTTTAAAGTCCTCTCAAAATATTTTCCCAGTTGATTCATGAACAGTTAAA
>CAZWZR010000082.1:0-7214 GCA_964638365.1 uncultured Thermotogae bacterium
TAACTACTTCCTGTCCGAATATATCGGCCTGGATGCCCCGCCAGAGTTTGCTTTTTCCGCCACCGCCTGTGACCCGAATTTGTTTCGGTTCTACCCCCATCTCCTTTATCAGTTCGAATGAGTCCCGCAGGCCGAACGTCACCCCTTCCAGAACCGAACGGACGAAGTGCCGCTTATCGTGGGTCCCGGAGAAACCGAAGAACGTACCCCGGGCGATTGCGTCCTTGTGCGGGGTCCTTTCCCCGTTAAGGTATGGTAGGTAAATCAAGCCCTCGCTTCCTGGCGGCACCTGTGCCGCTTCCGAGTTGAGCAGTTCGTAGGGATCCCGATCGGTTAGCTCCCCAGTTTGAACCTCCAGCTGTGAAAAGGTATCCCGGAACCAGCGGTAGGAAAGACCGGCGTTTAGCATGACACCCATCAGGTACCATTTGTCCGGGACGGAGTGGTTGAAGCTGTGGACTCTGGCTCCGAAGTCAACCTCCATGTGGTCCGAGTGAGCAAGGACCACTCCGGAGGAGCCGATGCTGGCCAGAAAAAGTCCCTCCTCGGTTATTCCGTTACCCACCGCGCTGCAGGCGTTGTCTGCGCCACCGGCGACCACCGGCGTATCCTTCGGTAGGCCAACTTCTTCGGCTACTTCGTCCTTGATGGAATCGACCACGTCGACCGAATCCAGCACCTCCGGGAGGAGGTTTCGATCTATTCCTAACGACTCACAGACCTCCTTCGACCATTCCTGGTTTTCGACGTCGTAGAGGATCGTTCCTGCTGCATCCGACTTTTCCGTAACTTGTCGACCAGTTAGCCTGTAGACAATATAGTCCTTGGGCAGCAGGAGGGTGTCTAGCTTTTCGTAGTTTTCTGGCTCGTTTTCTCTCAACCAAAGGACTTTAGGCGCCGTAAATCCCTCCAGTGCTGGATTTCCTACCAGTTCTAGTAGCCTTTCTTCGCCTATTTTTTCTTCTATTTCTCGACACTGCTTCGTGGTTCTGGTGTCGTTCCAGAGTATCGGATTTCGAATTACTTCCCCCTCGCCGCCCAGAAAGACCGAGCCATGCATCTGGCCGCTGAGGGCGAGGCCCTCTATTTCCTCGCTAGCAATGCTCTCGTTAGCGAGTATCTCCTGTAAAGCCCTAATTGTTGCCTGCCACCATTGATGGGGATCCTGTGCTGCCCACCCTTGCTCGGGCTGTATCAAAGGGTATTCTTCCTTATGGCTTGCTAAAACTCCCCCCTGAAAATCAATTGCAAGTGCCTTTATACCGGAAGTACCTAGATCGAGGCCAAACATTTGTTCCATAATAAGCTCCTTAATACTACTATATCACTGATTAAGGACATACAAAGATAAATCATCCTTGTCCTTCAAAATAGCATGGAGTCAAAATCAATTCCCCCTGGCTGAATTCCAAGGACTACTGCCTGTTTTATTCCGGATAATATAAGCAGTTGTTTGCAAAGATTTCATCGGTTTATTCTTTCATTGATTCATCAAAGGCAAGACTGGATGGCTCGAAATCAATTTCCCTGACAAAATCTACGGCTTCTCTGGCGCCGAACTTTCTGTCCATCCCGCTGTCTTCCCATTCCACGGAAAGTGGACCGGTGTATCCCATGTCGTTCAATTCGCGAATAATCGCCTCAAAATTGACGTCACCATGACCGAGAGACCTGAAATTCCAGCCCCTTTTTGTATCCCCGAAAGGAAGGTGAGACCCTATAATACTAGCTCGACCGTCCAGGTTTACAGAAGCATCTTTCATGTGTACGTGGTAAACCCGCTCGGAGAAGTCCCTCAGGAACAAGTGAGGAGTAACCCCCTGCCAGATCAGGTGACTGGGGTCAAAATTAATTCCAAAAGTATCTCTACGGTCAAATTTGTCTAGAAGTCGTTTTGTGGTGTAGTAATCAAATGCTATTTCCGTTGGATGGACTTCAAGCGCAAATTTTACGCCATAGCTGTCAAATTCGTCGAGGATTGGAGACCATAGCTCGACTATTTTATCGAACCCCGATTCAATTTGTTCCTCGGAAGTCTGCGGGAAAGAGTAGAAGAATTTCCATATCGGTGAACCGGTAAAGCCCGTTATGACGTTACAGCCGAGATTGTCAGCAGCTTGAGGGGCGTATTTCATTTGCTCGATTGCCCAATCTTTGATTTTCTCTGGTTCTCCATTTAATTCGTCGGGAGCAAAATTGTCCAGACGGCTGTCGTATCGGGCTCCTATACATTGACCGATAATATGGGTCCCTATGGCCCATACGTCCAAGCCGTTTTTTTTCAGAATTCTATTCCTGTTCTCGACGTATTCAGGGTCCTTTGCCGCTTTTTCTAAGTCCAGATGCCCACCCCATGATGCTATTTCCAGACCATCGTAGCCCATTTCTCCCGCCATTTTGCTAATCTCTTCAAAATCCATGTCGGCCCATTGACCGGTAAATAACGTTACTGGTCTACCCATAAATTTCCCTCCTTTTTTGTAAAGATTTTCAGTCGAACTGGACCCATTCACTATTTTGCCGGGAACTCCGGATGCAGGTTTCGATAAACTCTACTCCACGAACTCCTTCCTCTACATCGGGGTAATCGTAGTTTTCCGGGTCGACTTCTTTGCCGGCCTTTTTATCTTCCAGCGCGGTTAAGAAGTTCTTGTAAATATTTGAGAACGCCTCGTAAAATCCCTCCGGGTGTCCTCCGGGTAACCTTACGACCTCTGCAGCGGAGGAGTGGAGCTCGTCTCTGCCCCGGCTAAGCGTTTTTGTCGGTCCGTCAAGAGAAGAAACTTCCAGATAGTTCGGATTTTCCTGTTTCCATATTAAGGAACCTTCGGTTCCGTATACTCTTACTTTTAGGTCATTGTCATGCCCCACGGCAACCTGAGAGCACCAGAAAGAGCCGCTTGCGCCATTTGAGAACTTTAGCATCATTTCGGCGTTATCATCCAGTTCCCTGTCTTTCCCAAAAATGCTCATATTTGCGGCAATTGATTCGATTTCGAGGTCCGTAATGTAAGATACGGTGTTTTCTATATGACTTCCTATGTCTCCAACACAATTGGAATCGCCGGATAGTTCCGGATCAGTTCGCCACGATGCTTGCTTGTTACCTTCTTGTTCAACCGGTTCGGAAAGCCATTCCTGGGGGTAT
The DNA here is from genome assembly GCA_964638365.1 of uncultured Thermotogae bacterium. Classification (GTDB taxonomy): domain Bacteria; phylum Bipolaricaulota; class Bipolaricaulia; order M55B111; family M55B111; genus JAGXLP01. Next base: position 3,149 of record CAZWZR010000082.1, read on the forward strand.
TCGCCCTGTATGACCCTGATATCACCCAAATCCCCGGACTGTACGAGTTCTCTGGCCTGCTTGACCATTGGATATCCGGAATATACGTAAGTTACTGCAAATAGAAGGTCCTTCTTTCTCGTCAAACTCTCAAGCTCTTCTGCTTCTTCCAGAGAGATGGTAAGCGGCTTATCGCAAACTACATGGATCCCTTTTTTAAGGAATTTTTTTGCTATCGGATAATGAAACTTATTAGGAACGACTATGGAAACAAAATCTATACCATCCTCTCTGGCCGATTCCTTTTCCGCCATTTCCCGATAATCGTCGTAGAGCTTCTCTTCGACCAGGTTTAACTCTTTGCCTGTCTGTAAGGTTTTGTCGTAGCTTCTGGAGAATGCACCGGAAACAATTTCCGCTTTCCCGTCGAATTTGGCTGCCTTCCTGTGGACCTCGCCGATTAACGAACCAGGACCTCCTCCCACCATTCCGTACTTTATTTTACTTTGATCGTTCTTGTCCGTCATTTTAACCTCCCAAAAATTATTTTTCTTTCTCAGGGATTAACTTTTCTGCCGCTGTATTAGCACGGCTCCGATTATTACAAGCCCTCTTACGGTTCCCTGCAGGTAAGGTGATACCCCGAGCAGGTTGAGCATATTGTTGACAATACCGAGGATTATGGCCCCAATCAAAGCACCGACAATGGAGCCAGTGCCTCCGGATAAAGCGGTACCACCGATGATCACAGCTGCTATTGCATCGAGCTCGAAGCCCGACCCTGCCGTTGTTGGATTTATCGAGTTTAATCTTGAAGAAAGCAATACCGAGGTTATAGCCACGTTAACCCCCGTTATGATATAGGTAAGGAATTTTATTCGGGGTACGTTTATTGCTGAGTACTTAGCCACCCGTTCATTCGAGCCAACAGCACGGACGTAACGACCGAACTTCGTTCTGTTTAATAGAATACCGTAGAAAACGGCGAGACCGAGCAGCACCCAGACCGGTATTGGGATTCTCAGGAGGTACCCCATTCCGAGTTCCGAAAAAAGGATGCTGTCCGATCGGAATTCTCCGGCTCCGCTTATGTAAAGAGTCAGAGATCGAAACATCCCCCAGGTTCCCAGGGTAACAATGAACGGTGCCACCTTGCCTTTCGTGATAATCAATCCGTTGAAGGCTCCGGCTGCCGCTCCCATCAATATAGCGACTCCCGTTGCGATTAGTATCGCAAGTATTCCTCCACCAAAGTGATTAACTAGAATGATGACGATACCACCGACAAAAGCTGTCATAGACCCGACTGAAAGGTCGATACCTCCGGCAATAATGACGAAAGTCATGCCCAGGGCGATTATTCCGGTATAGGATATTTGCCTTAACACGTTAGTGATATTTCGCCATTTCAGGAAGAAAGGACTGGCGAAAGAAGAGATTATCACGAGTATGATTAAGGCTATTAACGGACCGTACTGGCTTAAATCGGTGCTCTTTAAAATATTCTTGGCTCTGTCGTAGTAAGTTTCGCTCGTTTTCATTTAAACAGCCCTCGCTTCTAAACCCGTTGCGTGGTACATAATTTTTTCTTCGGTAATTTCGTCTCCTTCCAATATTCCCGATATCTTACCTTCTCGCATGACGGCCACCCGATTTGACATTCCTATAATTTCCTCCAGTTCCGACGATATAAAAATTACGGATATGCCAGATTGAACCAACTCGTTAATGAAGTTAAATATATCCATTTTTGCACTGACGTCAATTCCCCTGGTCGGTTCGTCGAAAATAAATATTTCCGGTTCCGTATCCAGGCTTTTTACTAGAGAAACTTTTTGTTGGTTTCCTCCACTCAAAGTTTCCAGTTTTGCGTCCACAGAAGGTACTTGAATATTAAATTCGTCGATATATTCCTTGGTTCTGTTCCTTTCCTTTCTCTGGCTGATTAAAAAGTTACTGATGTATTTTTGGAGAGAGATAAGGGTTACGTTCTTGGGCACCTCGAAGTTGGTAATGATGCCGGTGGATTGGCGGTCCTCTGGAAGATAGGCTAGTCCGTTCTCAACGGCATGGCGGGGAGACGGGATTTCTCTTTCCTCCCCCTTTATTGAAATTTTTCCTTCTGATTTTTCTCGTATTCCGATAATGGTCTCGGCTAATTCTGTCCTACCTGCACCTACCAAACCGGCAAAACCCAGTATTTCGCCTTTGTTCAACTGAAAGTTGGCGTTTTTGACTCGACCGTCTTCCGACGATAAGCCCTCCACTTCGAGAACGGTTTTTTCCTCAGGACTTATTATCTCCGGAAACATCTGGTTCAATTCTCGTCCGACCATCATGTTTGCCATCTCGTGCTCCGTAACTTCCTCGGTGGGGTTCAGAGAGATAAATTCGCCGTCCCTTAGTACCATAACCCGGTCACATATTTCTTTTACCTCCGGAAGCTTGTGAGATATATATACTATCGTAACTCCCTGGTCTGACAGATCCTTCATTAAAGAGAATAGGACTTCGATTTCGTTGGAAGTGAGAACGGTAGTAGGTTCGTCCATGATAAGTAGCTTCGATTCGTAGGCTATTGCCTTGGCTATTTCTACCATCTGTTTCTGGGCCACGCTGATTTCACCGATCCGATCTTCCGGAGATATTTCAGCCTCCAGTTCGTCCATTAAATCCCCGGTTAGTTCCTTCATTTTTGATTGATCCAGTAGCATTGCGTTTTTCTTGAATTCCTGGCCCAGAAAGATGTTTTCGTAGACATTGAGGTGGTCGACCAGGTTAAACTCCTGAGGGATGGTGCTAATACCCACTTCCTTCGCCCGGAACGGGTCCATTTTTTCGACTTCCTCGTCTTCGAAGAAAAACCTTCCCTCCGTCGGTTGATAAATCCCGTTAATGATCTTTATTAGCGTGGACTTTCCTGCCCCATTCTCGCCAATTAGACCGAATATCTCTCCCTTTTCTATCTCTATATTTATGTCGTTTAATACCCGAACTCCGGAGAACTCCTTGGCGATATTTTCTGTTTTAACCAGTGACTCCGCCATTTTTCTTCCACCCCTTAAAGATTAGCAAATAAAAGCACTTAGGTCCGGAACATTTCTACTCCAGTGCGGTTTTTGATGTCTAGAAAATAAGCCTGGAGCCCCACAGCTCCAGGCTTATTGGATTCTAGGCTTTACTTTGATTAGTAGCTACGCCGGTTAATTTAGAATACGGAGTCCGGGTAGTAGTATTCTTCGGCATTTTCTTCCGTAACCAATTCAGCCCTCAGGATTATGTCGGAGGGAAGCTTTCTCTGATAAAATCCGCCCAGAGTTTTGTTTTTCGCTGCCTTGACCCCAAGACTGATCCCTGTTGCTATCATTGAAGGAGGATACGTAACATCCGCTCTAACTAAATCAGGTCCCTCCATATTGTCTTCCATTATTCGCTTGATAATGTCTTTGGAACCGGCTCCGCCGAGCATTAACTCGATATCGTCTCTGCCCGATTCCTCGTAAGCCTGCAGGACACCCTTTAACACGTCGTCGTCCTGGGCATAGACAGCGTCAATTTCGTCGTATTTCTGAAGATAATTCTCCATTATTTCGAGACCCTTCTGTGTGCTCCAATTAGCCGGTTGAGATTCCAGTATCTCTATATCTGGATACTGGTCCATTACGCCTTCAAATGCTTCCACCCTTTCCTTATTTATTACCGAAGGGATGCCTTCCAGGGCAACTATTTTGCCTTGTCCATTCAGCTCTTCCGCCATCCATTGGGCTGATACTCTACCCAGCCCGGCATTATCACCACGGATGTATACGTCAGATACGGGTTTCGTCAACCCGCGGTCGACCGATACAATGTAGACTCCTTCTTCAGCCGCTCGCTCAACGACCGGAGTTAGGGGTCCCGATTGATGTGCCAGAATTACCAGCACGTCAATGCCTTTCACCATAAGTGTTTCAACCTGTCCAACCTGCTGATTGGGGTTATCGGCCGTGACCAAAAAGAACTTTGCGTTAGGTTCTTTTTCTTCCCAGTCTTCAATTGCCTGTTTTGCCCACCATACTACTCCGCCTGTCCAGCCGTGATCGGCTGA